>JBIJED010000175.1:0-6234 GCA_044343785.1 Azospirillales bacterium
GGCGGCCCATCGTCTCCCGCGCGAGGGCCGCCGCCGGGGACCTGCGCACCGCCCTCGCGCGGGAGACGATGGGCCGCCATCGCCATGAGGCGGCGACGGATGCGATGGTCTATCAGGGCATGCGCGAGGCGACGGCGTCCGCCGACCGTCGTGCCGCCGACCTCGCCGCCGCCGCGCGTCGGCATGCCACCGATCTCGCGGCGGCGGAACAGCGGCACGCCGACGCGCTGGGTGGCGAGAGGAAGCGGTACGACGCGCTGGCCGAGGCGACGGCCGAACTCGCCGGCCTTCTGGAGACGTCGGTCGAGACGCGCGTCGAACCCGTCCGCCGGATGCTGGCCTCCGTCGGGTTCGAGGGGGCGACCCTCGGCCGCGTGCTGCGCAACGCCCCGGCGGCCGGCGGGCCGTTCGTCCCGCTGCCGCGCGGCGCCACGGACCTCGCCGAGCGGCTCCCGGAGCAGGCGTCCGCGCGCCTGCGCGCGGCCTTCGACGGCATGCTCTCCCTCGGCACGCTCTGTCATCTGGCCGAGCGCATCCCGGCCGGGATGCCCGTGTCGGCGACCGGGACGTCCAGCGGGTTCGGCCGGCGCATCGACCCGTTCACCGGGCAGCAGGCGCTCCACACCGGCGTCGACCTGAACGCGCCCACCGGCACACCGGTCACCACCCGGGCGCCCGGCCGGGTCAGCGACGTGTCGCGCCACCCGGAGTACGGCCTGTTCGTGGACGTCGACCACGGCTACGGGATCCTCACCCGCTACGCCCACCTCTCGACGGCCCTGGTGCGCAAGGGCAGCCCCGTCGAGGCGGGCAACACGATCGGTCTCGTCGGCCTGACCGGGCGGACGACCGGCGAACATCTGCACTACGAGGTCGTCCTCGGCGGACGACCGGTCGATCCTGTCAGCTATCTGGGAGCGAGGCGTCATGTTTGCGAAACGCGATAGATCGGGCGACGGGCCTCTTGGCGATGCCCCGCGCCCCGAGGCTTCGGCCGAACGGTGGAGACTGAAGATTCCCGGCGACATCCCGGGCGAGCCGGAGGAGACGGCGACGGCCCCCCTCCCGCCGCCCCCCCTCCCGTCGTCCGTGGACATGGTACCCTCGATCATCGCCGCGGGCATGTCCGTCCGCGGCGACCTCGTGGCGGACGGGGACATCCACATCGACGGGACCGTGGTCGGAACGGTGACGTGCGCAACCGCGACGATCGGCCGGGGTGGACGGCTCACCGGCCGCCTGCGCAGCATGACCGTTCGCGTCCACGGCCACGTCGACGGCGAGGTCGTGGCCGACAAGCTGGAGGTGACCAGCACCGGACAGGTGATCGGCCACGTCTTCCTGCGGATGCTCGAGGTCCATGTCGGCGCCACGTACTTCTGCGAGACGCGGTCGATGGACGAGGCCCCCGCGGGGCCCGATCCGGCGGCGGCCGAACCTCGCCCGTCCGCCCTCGGCCCGCGCACGGCGGACCGCGCGGCCCCGAACGTCGATCCGGCCCCGTCCGCGCGGGCTTCGGGGGTGGAGGATTTGATCTAACGCAACGAGCGCGGGGCTCCGGACGGCTAGGGTGCGGGCGAGACGATCGGCATCCGCCGTCCCGTTCGCACCGAGGCCCGTTGTCCATGGACGTGTCGGTCACTGCCCGCCCGCGGCCCGAAACGCAGTCGCCGCCGGAACCCTCGCTCTACGCGACACGGCAGAAGGTCTATCCGAAGACGGTCTCCGGCGAGTTCCGCCGGATCAAATGGGCCATTCTCGCGGCCTGTCTCGCCGTCTACTATCTGTTGCCCTGGGTGCGCTGGGACCGCGGGCCGAACGCGCCGGACCAGGCCCTCCTGATCGACATGGAGGGCCGCCGGGCCTATTTCTTCTTCATCGAGATCTGGCCGCAGGAGATCTACTTCCTGACCGGCCTGCTGATCCTCGCGGCCATCGCGCTCTTCCTCGTCACCTCGCTGCTCGGCCGCGTCTGGTGCGGCTACGCCTGCCCGCAGACGGTATGGACCGACCTGTTCATGGCGGTGGAGCGCGCGATCGAGGGCGACCGCGTGCAGCGCATGCGCCTCGACAAGGCGCCGATGTCGTTCGACAAGCTCTGGCGCAAGACGGCCACCCATTCGGCATGGCTGCTGATTGCCGCCGCGACCGGCGGCGCCTGGGTCATGTACTTCCAGGACGCGCCGACGCTGGCCCGCCGGTTCTTCGTCGGCGAGGCCTCGTCCGGCACCTACTTCTTCGCCGGCCTCTTCACCCTGTCGACCTACGTGCTCGCCGGATGGGCGCGCGAGCAGGTCTGCACCTACATGTGTCCCTGGCCGCGCTTCCAGGCGGCGATGCTCGACGAGCATTCGCTCACCGTCACCTACCAGAAGTGGCGGGGCGAGCCGCGGGGCAAGCACAAGACCGGCGAGGGCTGGGACGGGCGCGGCGACTGCGTGGACTGCACCGCCTGCGTCCAGGTCTGCCCGACCGGCATCGACATCCGCGACGGCCAGCAGCTCGAGTGCATCGGCTGCGGGCTGTGCATCGACGCCTGCGACGAGATCATGGACAAGGTCGGCCGGCCGAAGGGTCTGATCCGGCTGTCCACCCAGGTCACCCAGGACGCCTGCGCGGCCGGTCGCCCGGCGCCGGACTGGCGCCTGCTGCGGCCGCGCACGCTGATCTACGCGGGCGTCCTGGCCAGCGTCGGGGCGATCATGCTGGTCGCCCTCCTGATGCGACCGACGGTGGAAATCGCGGTCCTGCGCGACCGCAACCCGCTCTACGTGACGCTGTCGGACGGGTCGGTGCGCAACGCCTACACGCTGAAGGTCCTCAACAAGACCCGCGACGGCCACGCGTACGCGCTGACCACACCGGGGCTTCCCGGGGCGGCGCTGACCATGGTCGACGCGCGGACCTCCGCCCCCTCGTCCAGCCTGACGCTGGCGGCGCGGCCGGATTCGGTCGCGACCCACCGGGTCTTCGTCACGCTGCCCGCCGCGGCGGCCCCCCGGGGCGACCGCCCGCTGACCTTCGACCTCACCGACCGCGCGACCGGCGCCACGACACGCCATCGCAGCGTCTTCATCGGGCCCGAGGACGGACACGACCACGACGACAGGAAGGGTCGCTGACATGACCGCCAGAACCGCGCCACGCGACTCCCGCTGGATCCCCTGGACCTTCGTCCTCGGCTTCGGCCTCGTCTTCGTCGTGAACGGCCTGCTGATCTGGTTCGCCGTCAGCAGCTTCTCCGGCGTCGCGGTGGAGGGCCCCTTCGATCGCGGTCGCACCTACAACACGGTGATCGCCGAGGCGAAGCGGCAGGCCGACCTCGGCTGGCGGGTCGAAATCGCCCTCGAGGGGAAACGGCTCGTCGCGTCCGTCGTCGACCGCGACGGCGCGCCCGTCGACCTCCTCGCCGTCGAGGGGCGGCTCGTCCGCCCGGTCGAGCGGATCGCCGACGTCCCCGTCGCCCTCGCCGGAGCCGGCGGGGGCCGCTACGTCGGCGCGGTCGACCTGCCCAAGCCCGGCCTCTGGGACGCGAAGCTCACGTTCGAGACGCGCCGGTCGGGACAGCGGCTCCAGACCGTCACGCGGGTGATCGCCCCGTGACCGCCCCCCCGGTGACCGCCCCATCCGTCCGGTCCCCCGACGCGGCGCACGCCGCGACCGAGGCCTGCCGCCATTGCGGCGCGACGCTGCCCGCGGGCACCACGACGGGGTTCTGCTGCCGCGGATGCGAGGCGGCCTTCGGTGTCATCCAGGGCCTCGGCCTCGGCGCCTTCTACGAACGCCGCGGCACGACGGTCGACGGGCGCCGGCTGCGGCCGGACGACGGCGGCCCGGTCGACCTCGCCGGCCGTGTGCGGACCGGGGACGGGACCGCCCGTCTCGACCTCCTCGTGGACGGTCTTCACTGCGCCGCCTGCGTGTGGCTGATCGAGAGCGTGCTGGCGCGCGAGCCGGACGTGGTCACGGCGCGGGTCCAGCTCGCCGCCGGCCGGCTCTCGCTCGCATGGAAGGGGCCGCCCGAGCGCGCGAACGCGCTGGTGGGCGCCGTCGCGGGGCTCGGCTTCCGCCTCGTGCCCTTCGATCCGTCCTGCCTGCGCAGCGCGGCGGACCGCGCCGACACGGAACTGCTGCGCGCACTCGGCGTCACGGCCTTCGCGTCGATGAACGTGATGATGCTGTCGGTCGGCGTCTGGATGGGCTGGGAGATGGGTCCCGCCACCCGCGACCTGCTGCACTGGATGTCGGCGCTGGTCGCCATGCCGGCGATCGCGTGGGCCGGCCTTCCGTTCTATCGCCCGGCCTTCGCGGCGCTGCGGCGCGGCCGGGTCAACATGGACGTGCCGATCTCGCTTGGCATCCTGCTGACGACGGCGATGAGCCTGTCGGAGACGATCCGCTCCGGCCCCTTCGCCTATTTCGACGGTGCCGTCTCGCTCCTCTTCTTCCTGCTGCTGGGTCGCTATCTCGACCGCCGGGCGCGCGGCCGGGCCCGGTCGACGGCGGCACAGCTGCTGGCGCTTCGCGCGACGGCGGCGACGCGGATCGACGCCGACGGCGTCGCGCGGCCCCTGGCGCCGGAGGCGCTCGCGATCGGCGACGAGGTGCTGGTGGCGACCGGCGAGCGGGTTCCCGCGGACGGCACCGTCCGGCACGGCCGGTCCGACCTCGACGCGGCCCTCGTCACCGGCGAGAGCGCGCCGCAGGCGGTGGAGCCCGGCGCCCGCGTCTTCGCGGGCATGGTCAACCTGTCCGCGCCCCTGCGGGTGGCCGTCACGGCGACCGGCGACGGCACGCTCCTGGCCGAGATCGGCCGCCTGATGGATGCGGCGGAGCGCGGCCGCGCCGGCTTCACCGCCCTGGCCGACCGGGTGGCGGGCTGGTACGCGCCCGTGGTCCACACGGTCGCCGCGGCGACGTTCCTCGGCTGGTGGCTCGCCATGGGCGTCGGCTGGCAGGAGGCGCTGCTCTACGCGGTCGCGGCCCTCATCATCACCTGCCCCTGCGGCCTCGCCCTCGCGGTTCCGGCCGTGCAGGTGGTGGCGACGGGCCGGCTCCTGCGCCGCGGCATCCTCGCCAAGTCGCCGACGGCGCTGGAACGCCTCGCGCGGGTCGACACGGTCGTGTTCGACAAGACGGGCACGCTCACGCTCGGCCGGCCGGTCCTGGTGCCCGATCCGGCGCGCGATCCGGCCGACCTCGCGGCGGCGGCGGGCCTCGCCCGCGCGACCCGCCATCCCCTCGCCCGCGCCCTCGCCCGCGCCTGCCCCGCCGCCCCCGTCCGCGACGACGTGACGGAGGTGCCCGGCCTCGGGCTGGAGGCGGGAGGGTCACGGCTGGGCAGCGCCGTCTTCTGCGGCGTCGTGGACGCGACCCAGGGTTCGTCGCCGCATCTGTGGTTCGTCCGTCGCGACCGCGCCCCGGTGCGGTTCGTGTTCGAGGATCCGCTGCGCCCCGACGCGGCCGAGGTGGTCGCGGCCCTGCGTGATCGCGGGCTCGACGTGCGGCTCCTGTCGGGCGACCGCGCGCGGGTGGTGGCGGCGGCCGCCGCCGCGGCCGGCATCCCCCGCTGGACCGCGGAGACCTCACCGGTCGGCAAGGTGGCGGCGCTCGACGCGCTGCGCGCCGAGGGTCGGCGTGTGCTGATGGTGGGCGACGGCCTCAACGACGCGCCGGCGCTCGCGGCGGCGAGCGTCTCGATGTCGCCGGCCGACGCCGCGGACATCAGCCAGACGGCGGCGGACGTGGTGTTCCGGGGCGAGCGGCTCGCCGCGGTGCCGGACGTGCTCGGCACGGCACGGCTCGCCGACCGGGTGGTGAAGCAGAACCTCGCCTTCGCGCTCGTCTACAACGTGGTGGCCGTGCCGATGGCCATCCTCGGCCTCGTGACGCCGGCGGTCGCCGCGGCCGTCATGTCGACCTCGTCGATCGCGGTGGTGGTCAACGCGCTGCGGACCGGACGGCCCCTCGAAGGAGCATCGAAATGGACATCCTGATCTATCTGATCCCGCTCGCCCTGGGCTTGGGCGCCCTGGCGCTGGTCGCCTTCCTGCTGGCCATCCGCGGCGGCCAGTTCGAGGACCTCGAGGGCGCCGCCACGCGGATCCTCTACGACGACGCCCCCCTGCCCCGCCCCGTCCGCCGGGAGCGCCCGGCGGAATGACCGCCGCCGCCGGTCCGCCGGGAGGGATCCCGGCGAGAGCCCTGCCCGCGCTTTTGGACCATGAGACACGG
>JBIJED010000176.1:0-6232 GCA_044343785.1 Azospirillales bacterium
GGACCACCCGGTCCACCCGAACCTGCCCGAGAGCGCCTACCTCAAGGCGCTGACGCTCCAGGTGGATTGAGCGAAGCGGCCGGACACTATCCGACTGCCCGCCCGAACGTCCCCACCAGTTCCACGTGCGCCGACCAGACGAACTGGTCGACCGGGGTCACCGCCGTCAGCGCGTAGCCCCCGTCGACCAGCGTCCGCGCGTCGCGGGCGAAGCTGGCCGGGTTGCAGGAGACGCCCACCACCCGCGGCACCGCGCTCGCCGCGATCTCCCGCGCCTGGCCGTCGGCGCCCGTGCGCGGCGGGTCGAAGACGATCGCGTCGAAGCGGGCGAAATCCCGCGCGGGCACCGGGTCGCGGTCGAGGTCGCGTCGCTCGACCGTCATCCCCGCCACCCGCATCGCCGCCCCGCGAAGCGCGGCGACCGCCGCCGCGTCGCCCTCGACCGCGTGGACCGCCGCCCCGGCGGCGGCCAGCGGCAGGGCGAAGGTGCCGCTGCCGGCGAAGAGGTCGGCGACGCGGCGCGCCATGCCTGTCCCCTCCGCCACCAGCCGTCGCAGCGCCGCCTCGCCCGACGGGCTCGCCTGGAGGAAGCCGCCCGGCGGCGGCGAGACCGGCACCCCGCCCATCGACAGCACGCCCGCCCGCCGGTGGACCAGCGGCTCCGTCGGCGCCGTCGGACCCGGCCGCAGCGACAGCCGCGCGAGGTCGGCGGCCTCGGCGAAGGCGGCGAGCCGTTCGCGGGCGTCGAGGTCGAGCGGCAGCCGGCCGACCAGCACCACGTCCGCCCCGTCGTCCAGCAGCGTGACCGCCACGTCGATCCGCCCGCCGTCGGGCACGACGTCCGCCAGCGCCGCCGCCAGCGGGCCGAGCAGCGCCAGGATGCGCGGATCGAGGACGCGGCAGCCGTCCGGCGGCACGATCCGGTGGCTGCGCCGCGCGTTGAAGCCCAGCGTGACCCGTCGGCCGCGGCGCTCCGCGACCAGCACCGCGCGGCGGCGCTCGCCCGGGGGTGTGGTGACGGTCGGCGCCACCGGCACGCCGCCCAGCCCGACACGGGCCAGCGCCTCGACCACCCGGCCGCGGGTCCAGTCGGCGCGTGCCGCCTCCGACAGGTGCTGGAGCGCGCAGCCGCCGCAGTCGCCGAAGCGGGGGCAGGGGGGCTCGACCCGGTCGGGGCCGGGGGCCAGCACCGCCGCGATCTCCGCCTCGAACCCGTCGCCGCGCCGGGCCCCCGGGCGCACCAGAAGCCGGTCGCCCGGTACGGCGAGCGGCACGAAGAAGCGACGGCCCCCGGCGTCGGCGACCCCGTCGCCGCGCGCCCCGACCGACGCGACCGTCACCTCGACCGGGGCCGCGTCCGCGACCGTCGTCTTCGCTGGCTTGGCGCGGCGTCGGTCAGGCATGGGCGGCCAGCGCCGCGCGCACGTCGGGCGGCAGCGGCGTCGGCCGGCGGGTCGTCCGGTCGATCAGGACGAGGACCGCCTCGGCGACGGCGACGCAGTCGTCGCCGCGGAAGAGGCCGGTCCGGGCGAGGGTGGAGGTGTTCCCGAACCGCTCGAACCGGCCGCCGATGCGGATCTTCTGGCCGTAGCGCAGCTCCGCCTTGAAGTCGACGACGAGGCGGACGATCACGAAGGCCCCGTTGGCCGCGGCGATGGCCGGGTTCGCGTGCTCGAACATCGCGACGCGCGACGCCTCCACATAGGAGGCGATGGCGCCGTTGTTCGCGTGGTCGTTGGGGTCGAGGTCGCTGTAGCGCACCCGTTCGTCGAGCCAGTGGCGGTAGGCTTCGGGTCGGGTCCAGTCCTCGTCCGTCGCCGTCGGAGATGTCCGGGTCATGGGGCTTGCCTCCTCGGGCGTGTCGATGGAGCCGTGCAGATTTGGCGATGCGGACGCGCGGAGCGCAAGCCGTCCGGCCCTGTTTTCCGGGGTGCGCCTCCCGGCGCGAGGTGTTAAGAGACTGCGCCGCCCCTCAGTGAGGATCGACATGACGGAACAAGGCCGATCGACGGCAGAGGCGATGTTCGAGAAGGCCCTCGACGTCGCGGAAAAGCATCTCGACGCGGCCGTCCGCGAGGGCGGTCCGCTCGGCGCCTATGTGGCGATCGCGATGATCGAGGCGGCCGTGAACCAGGCGGTCGAGCACGCGAGCAACAGCGACATCGCCGACATGCTGCGCGACCTCGCCGAGCAGATCGAGAACGACGGCGACGACGAAGAGGACTGATCCCGGTCCCTTCCCCGATACCCGGTTTCCCCTGAACGACGGACGGATGTCGCCGTGGTCGAGTGGATCGTCGATACCATCGCCCGGTTCGGCTACGGCGGCATCTTCCTGCTGATGGTCGCGGAGAACCTGTTCCCGCCCATCCCGTCGGAAGTGATCATGCCGCTCGCCGGCTTCGCGGCCGCGCGGGGCGACATGTCGCTACCGGGCGTCATCCTGGCGGGCGTGGCGGGCACCGTGGTCGGGAACCTGCCGTGGTACTGGCTGGGGCAACGGCTGGGGCACGAGCGGATCCGGCGCCTCGCCGGCCGGTTCGGCCGCATCTGGACCATCTCGCCGGCCGAGGTCGACGAGGCGGTGCGGTGGTTCGAGCGGCGCGGCTGGATCGCCGTCTTCTTCGGGCGGATGCTGCCGACGATCCGCACGGTGATCTCCGCCCCCGCTGGCGTGGCGCGGATGCCCATGTGGGGCTTCCTCCTGTTCACCACGCTGGGAAGCCTCGTCTGGATCGCCTTCCTCACGCTGGCGGGCCTCCTCCTCGAGGCGCACTACGAGGCGGTGGCGGACTACGTCGACCCGCTGTCGAAGGTGGTCATCGCGGGCGTGGTGCTGGCCTACGTCTATCGCCTCGTCCGCGGCTACGGGAAGGACGACGGGGCGCGCTGACGGCGCGGTCCCTCACCACCCGTTCGTCCGCTCCCACGTCGCCACCACCGCCCGCCCGCCGTCGAGCACCCGATAGGCCCCGTGCTGGGCCGCCGTGGCGCAGGCGTGGTTGGGCAGGATGCGGACCCTCGCCCCCACGGGCAGGTCCGGCACCGGCCCCGGCGATCCTGCCCGGCGCGCGACGATGCCGTGCTCCTGGTTGGCGTCCGTCACGATCAGGTCGGCGTAGGGCCGGCCGTCGAGGTCGCACACCATGCCGTAGCCCTGATCGACCGCGAGCCGCGCGGTCCCGCGGTCGCGTGACATCGCCATCCAGCCGGCGTCGACCAGGATCCAGCCCTTCTCCTTCTGATGGCCGATCACCGTGGCGAGCACGCAAAGCGCCACGTCGTCCGGCGTGCACACCCCGATGCCGGCCATCACGAGGTCCTGGAACAGGCACACCCCCGGCCGCGCCTCGGTGATCCCGGTCAGATCGCGGGCGTAGAGCGCCGTCGGCGTCGAGCCGACGCTGACCCGCGGCACCGCCAACCCCGCCGCGCGCAGGCGCTCCGCTGCCAGGACCGCCGCCGCCCGCTCCGTCTCCGCCATCGCGGCGAAGTCGTCGGCCGACCGTCCGGCGTAGGAGCCGCCGAAATGGGTCATGACGCCGGCCAGCGCCGCGCCGCCGTCCACCAGCGCCCGCGCCGCGGCGATCACGTCCGGATGGTCGGGCGGCAGGCCCGCGCGCAGCCCGTCGCTGTCGATCTCCACGAACACGGGGATCGGGTCGCCCGTGCGCGCGGCGTGGGCCGCCACGCGCAGGGCCGCCTCGACGTTGTCCACGCAGAGCATCAGGTCGCAGCCGCCGGCGCGGATGCGGGTGACGCGGTCCAGCTTTCCGGGCGCGATGCCGACCGCATAGAGGATGTCGGTCACCCCGTGAGCGGCGAGATGCTCGGCCTCCGCCAGCGTCGACACGGTCGCGGGGCCGGTCGGCGTCGCCATCGCGCGGCGGGCGACATGGATCGACTTCGCCGTCTTCAGGTGCGGGCGCGGCGTCACGCCCAGCGCGGCGAGGCGCGCGTTCACGCGGGCGACGTTGCGGTCGAGGCGCGTCCGGTCGAGGAGCAGGCAGGGGGTGTCGAGGTCGGCGAGGTCGGTCAAGGGGCATCCTTCGCGTCGGGTCTTCGGGGGGGACTTCAGCCCTTCAGCCGCCAGCCGCGCGCGACGAGGCGGAGCGACAGCGCCCAGAGGATCGCGATCGTCCCCGCCAGCACGGCCGCCGACAGCGCCGGCGGGTGGACGGGATCGCCGACCATCGCGCCGCGGAATCCGTCGATCGCATGGTGCAGGGGGTTCCAGCCCATCGCGAAGGCGACCGGGCCGGGGAGCGTCGCGACGGGGGCGAAGACGCCCGACAGGAAGGCGAAGGGCATCAGCACGAAGACGAAGGCGCCCGCCAGATGGTCCCACTTCTCCGCCCACTGGCCGACCAGCATGCCGAACAGCGCCAGCATCAGGCTGCCCGCGGCGGCGAAACCGAGGGCGAGCAGCGGATCGTGCGCGGGGAGCGGGTTGACGACCATGACGGCGGCCATCACCACGGCACCGGTCAGGAGCCCGCTCACCGTGCCGGCCAGCACGAAGGCGCCCGTGATCTCGGCCGGGCTCAACGGGGCCGAGACGACGTCGCCGATCGTCCGCTCGATCTTCTGGAAGGTCATCGAGAAGGCCGTCGTCTCGCACGCCCGGAAGAGCGCGTTGAACATCACGAGGCCGGGGAGGAGGAACTCCACCACCGCCCGCCCCTCGGGCGTCGACCGGTCCGGCCCCAGCGCCAGCACGAAGATCGCCAGATAGACGAGCGTGGTGAAGGCGTGGGCCAGCACCGTCTCCGGCGCCTCCTTGAGGTAGCGGCGCACCTCGCGCGCGAAGAGCGTGCCGAATCCGATCAGGTTCGGCCCCCGGACGGGGAGCCGGGGCCGGGCGGGCGTCATGCCTTCAGCTTGTAGCCGCGGGCGATCAGCGTGTGGCATGCGAGGAAGAGGGCCGCGTTGACCGCGAACATGACCGCGACGCCGACGGCCAGCGTCCCGTCCGACCGGCCGATGAAGCCGTAGCGGAAACCGTCGATCATGTAGAAGAACGGGTTGAGGTGGGCCAGCCACCACATCGCCTCGGGCAGGCGGTCGAGGGTGTAGAAGGTGCCCGACAGGAAGGCGAGCGGCTGGACGAGGAAGTTGGTGAAGGCCGAGATGTGGTCGAACTTGGTCGCCCAGATGCCGGCGATGGTGCCGAGCAGCGCCAGCATCCCGCAGGCCATCACCGCATGGTAGAGGATGAACAGGGGCGCGTGGATCCCCAGCGGCACGAACACCCAGATCGCCGCCGCCGTGACCACGCCGACGAGGACCCCGCGCGTGATCCCCCCGGCCATGAAGCCCAGGGTGAGTTCGAGCGGCGAGAGGGGCGGCATGAGGATGTCGACGATGTTCCCCTGCATCTTGGAGATGGTCATGGACGAGGAGGTGTTGGCGAAGGCGTTCTGCACCATCGCCATCATCACGAGGCCGGGACCGAGGAACTGCAGGAACGGCACGTCGCCCGCCGTCCGCACCACCCCGCCCAACGCCAGCGCGAAGACCGCGTAGAACAGGAGCGTCGTGACGACGGGGGCCGAGATCGTCTGGAGGTGGACCTTGAGGAACCGCTTCACCTCGCGCGCATACAACGTCTGGAGGCCGATCCAGTTCACGGCGCCGACCCGGCGGGGCGCCGGCGGCAGGGGGGCGGTTTCGAAGGGCATGGGCGCGCGGGGGATCCGGGGGGTCCGGGCGGGCCGCAACCATAGACGCATCGGTCGGCGGGGCGCAAACGCGGGCCGCGCGGGGCGGTCATGACCGGACGGCCGCCGCCCCGCAAGCCGCAGCCGCGCAGGCCGACGCCGACGTCGCTGGAGAACGCCGGCCTGCACTATCTCGCCCGCTACGCCGCCTCGGCCGAGCAGGTCCGCCGGGTCCTGACGCGCCGGGTCGACCGGGCGGCCCGCGCCCACCCCGACCTCGACCGCGAGGCGGCCGCGGGCTGGATCGCGGCGCTGGTCGACCGCTGGCGCGCGGCCGGCCTCCTGGACGACGCGACCTTCGCCGAGGCCAAGGTGCGCTCGCTGCGCCGCCGCGGGGCGTCGGGTCGGCGCATCCGCGACGCGCTCGCGGCCAAGGGCGTGGACCGGGACACGATCGACGCCGCGGTCGCCGGGGGGGAGGGGGCGCAGGATGCGGCCGGCGAGATCGAGGCCGCGCGGCGGCTGGCGAAGCGCCGACGCCTCGGCCCGTTCCGGCCGGCCGGCGACCGGGC
>JBIJED010000177.1:0-6226 GCA_044343785.1 Azospirillales bacterium
CCGAGGCGACGGCGGTCATGATCACCTTCTCCGGCCGGACGGTCGATCTGGAGCGGCCGGACTTCGCCCGCTTCGAGATCGAGGACGTCGCCCGGCCGCTGGCGTTCCAGTGCCGGTTCGTCGGCAACACCACCGCCTTCTATTCGGTCGCCCAGCACTGCGTGCTGTCGAGCCGGCTCTGCCCGCCGCAGGACGCCTACGACGCGCTGATGCACGACGCGGAGGAGGCCTTCACCGGCGATTGGCCCACCCCCTGGAAGGTGCGGATCGGGCGGGAACGGGTGCGCGACGCGGTCGAGCCGCTGAAGATCGCCCTCGCCCGTCGATTCGGGCTGCGGCACCCCCAGCCCAGGAGCGTGAAGCTGGCCGACCAGAGGGCGCTGGCGACCGAGCTGCGCGACCTCTGCGCACCGCACCGGGTCGCCTGGAACGACCTGCCGCCGCCCGCTGCGGAGACCATCGTGCCGCTCGGGCCGGAGGCGGCGCTCGACGCCTTCCTCGCCCGCTGGCGGGAACTCGCGCCGCCGGTCAGCCGGCCCGGACGGTCGATGCCGGCGTGACGCGGGCGAGGCCGGCGAGCCGGTCGAGCGCGTCCGCCGGCAGCGCCGCGATGCCGGGACGGTCGCCCGCGAACACGGCCGCCTGGTCGAGCAGCGAGGCCGCGAGGCGCTCGATCCCCGGCGCCGTTTCGAGCGCCATCGTCGCCTCCAGCGTCGCCGCGAGCCCGGCCCGGCAGCGCGCCAGCGCGACGATGTCGCGGTGGCTGCGCAGCGCGGCGAAGATGGTCGTCTCCATCTTCAGCGTCGTCAGCTCCGTCTTCTCCTTGTAGTCGTTGATGTCGTAGCGGCGGATGACCTCGCTCTCGGGCACCGCACCCGGCTGCCCCGTGCGCAGCACGATGCGGACCGTCGCGTTCCCGAGGTCCTCCCGGATCGTCCGGCAGGCCCGCAGGCCCGCGTCGTCGGTCTCCATCACCACGTCGAGGAGCACGAGCGACACGTCGGGGACCGACCGCAGCGTCTCCACCGTCTCCTGCGCCGAATAGGCGTGCAGGAAGGCGAGGGGCCGACCCTCGAACCGCGTGTCGCCGAGCACCAGCTCCGTCACCGCGTGGACATCGTTGTCGTCGTCCGCGATAAGGATGATCCAGGGGCCGGGATCACCGGACCCGGGAGCCAGGGCCACACCGCCGTCGCGGACGGTGGTCGGGCGGGCGGACAACGTGACCATGCCGCGGGTTCCTTTCGCGGGACAGGTGCCGGTCTCCATCGGCGACGCGCCCGATGGTGGTGTCGCGACCGGCGACCTTTGCGAATGGTTGCCCTTTTTCGAGGATGCATGCAATCCGATCGAAAGGACATGCCGACGCCGCCCGATGACGACGGGACGGCGGACGCACACCTCGTTCACGAGGTGGCCCGTGCGCATCCGGAGGTGACGACCCTCGCGGACGCGGGCCTTTCGCGCATCGAACACGCCGAGGCGATGGGGCTCGTGCCCCTCGGCCTGCCGCTGCCGCGGGGCCGCCGCGACCTGCTGGTCCCGGCCGACCGGCGCGACGCGGTGCGGCGCGAGATCGCGGGCCTCGTCGACCGGGCGAAGCGGCGGGCGGCCCTGCTCGAGCGTGCCCGGCGGCTGTTGAACGGCACCGACTTCGTGCTCGCCCCGGCCGCCGCGCGCGACGCGGTGGTGGCGAGCCGGATCGAGAGCCTGCCCTGGCCGGGCCTGCGCCACCCCCTGCGCATCGCCGCCCGCCGCGTCCTGCCGATCGAGGCGTTCGACGGACTCGACGACGCGGATCTCCTCGCCCGGCTGGCCGACGACGCGCAGCTGGCCGACGGCGTCGAGGCGGGGCTCGCCCGGGTCTCCGCCTTCCTGCACGACGTCGCCGAGCGGATCGGCGAGGCCGACGACAGCTGGACGTTCGAGGCTCTGGCCGAACGGTTCGGCCGCATCGCCCGCACCCGGCACGACGCGGACGATCTCGTCTCGCGCTGGACGGCGGCGCTGGGCACCTGGCTCGGCGAGCGGGCGCAGGCCCGCGGCCGTGCCTTCGTGGACAGCCATTTCGACCTCGCCCGGTTCGAGCAGCTGTTCCCGGTCGCCCGCGGCCTGCGCCGGCGGCTCGTGCTGATCGTCGGTCCCACCAACTCCGGCAAGACCCACCGGGCCGTCGACGCGCTCAAGGCGGCCGGATCGGGCGTCTATCTGGCCCCGCTGCGCCTCCTGGCGCTGGAGGTGATGGACCGCCTGAACGCCGAGGGCACGCCCGCGACGCTGCTGACGGGGGAGGAGGAGATCGCCGTCCCGGGCGCGCGGATCGTCTCCTCCACCATCGAGATGCTGGACACCGAGCGGCCGGTCGACGTGGCCGTCATCGACGAGATCCAGATGCTGGCCGACCCCGACCGCGGCTGGGCCTGGACCGCGGCGCTGATGGGCGTGCCGGGCCGCACCGTGTACATCCTCGGCGCGCCCGACGCGCGCGGGCTGGTGGAGCGCGCGGCCGACCACCTGGGCGAACCGCTGGAGGTGATCGAGCTGGAACGCAAGGGCCCGCTCACCATGATCGAGCAGCGCCTGGAATGGACGGACGTGGTGCCGGGCGACGCGCTGGTCGCCTTCTCCCGGCGCGAAGTGCATGCCGTGCGCGACACGGTGCAGGCGCGCGGGCTCTCGGCCGCCATGGTCTACGGGGCGCTGGCGCCCGAGGTGCGGCGGCGGGAGGCGGCGCGCTTCCTCGCCGGCGAGGCGGACGTGGTGGTCGCCACCGACGCGATCGGCATGGGGCTGAACCTGCCCGTGCGCCGGGTGCTGTTCACCACGCTGGAGAAGTTCGACGGCGAGGCGGTGCGCCCGCTCACCGCCGGGGAGATCCGCCAGATCGCCGGGCGCGCCGGCCGCTTCGGGCTCGCCGACGGCGGGTTCTTCGGCGTCATCGGCCGGGGCACGCCCCAGCAGTTGCAGGCACTCCTGACCCGGCCCGACCCGCGGCTCGGCCGGAAGATGCTGATGACCGTCCGCCCGACGCGCGGGATGCTCGACCGGCTGTCGCGGCACATCGGGGTGCAGGACCTCGCGCTGCTGCTCGACTGCTTCGCCACCGCGCGCACCCAGGGCTCGCCCTATCGGGTGGCCGATCTGGCACCCCTGCGCCAGCTGGCCGCCGACCTCGACCAGCGGGACATCCGTTTCGGCGACAAGCTGCAGCTGCTGTTCATGCCGGCCGACATCGAGCGCGAGACCGACGCCGGGATCTTCCGCGCGCTCTGCCGCGCGATCGAGCGGGAGGAGACGGTGCCGCTCGGCCTCGTCGTCCCGCCGCGGATCGACGCGCTCGACGATCGGGGGCTGGAGGACGCGTCGCGCGCCTGCGACCTCTATTACTGGTCGGCGCGCAAGTTCCCGCGCGCCTGCCCGGAGATCGAGACGGTGCGCGCCCGGCGCGACGCGATCGGCCGGCGGCTGGCGGAGGTGCTGGCGACCCGGGCGCGGCGGCGGCGCGAGGACGGGAACCGGCCGGACCGGCCGAAGCCCGGTTTCCGCGGCGCGCCGCGCACACGCTACGGCCCGCGGCGGCGCTGACCGGCGGGAGCGAGGACGGCCGCCGCCGCCAGCGCCCCGCCCACGGCGAGCAGCGCCGAGCCGAGCGCGAACATGAGGCCGTAGTCGCCGGTCGCCGCGAACAGGAGCGAGAAGCCGTAGGCGCCCGCCGCCTGGCAGAGCGCGAAGGCGGTCGTCATCCAGCGCCAGCCCGCGGCATAGCCCGCCGGCCCGCCGACCTCGGCCGCCACGCCCGAGGCAAGCGCCCCCATCCCCGGCGTCAGCAGCCCGACGACCAGGGCCGAGGCCGCGATCGCCCCGGGGGCGTGGCTGGCGAGCGGGATGGCGATCGCCACGGCCTTGATCGCGAGCGCGCCCACGAAGGCGACGCGGAACGACGTGCGCCCCGCGATCAGGCCGACGACGAGCGAGCCGCACGCGGCCCCGATCCCGAAGATGACCCAGGTCCGCGCCCCCGCCGCCACCCCCTCGCCGAGGCCACGGGCCACGAAGTCGGACACGAACAGCGAATGGGGAACGAAGCCGACGCCGTCGCATCCGTAGGCGAGGACGAGCAGGAGGAGCCGCCCTCGCCCCTCTCCGCCCCCGCCCCCCGTGGCCCGGGGCGCGTCGGCCGCGGGCCAGAGCGGCCACGCCGCCGCCGCGAGGACCGCCGCGACCGCCGCCAGCACGAGCCACGCCGTCCGCGGGCCGGCATCGGCGAGGCCGGCGACGAAGGTCCCCGACAGCATCACGCCGAGGCCGACGCCGGTGAACACCGTCCCGGCGACCCGCCCGCGCCATGGGGCCGGCGTCGCGGCGAGCACCAGCGGTGCGGCGAGGATCATCAGGACGGCCCCGGTCATGCCCGCCAGGAAGCGCCACGCGCTCATCCACCAGAAGCCGAGCGGGAGGGCGCAGGCCGCGAAGCCGATCGCCGTCAGCGCCATGGCCCCACGGACCGCCGTCGGCGCCGGAACCCGTCGGGCCACCGACGGCACCAGGAGCGCGCCCGCGAGATAGCCGGCGAGGTTCGCCGACCCGACGAGCGCGGCACCGCCGGGATCGAGCCAGCCGGCCGCGACGTGCAGCAGCGGCGTATAGGCGAACCGGCCGATGCCGACGCCGACGAGGAGGGCCGCGAAGCCGGCGAGCGCCCAGGCGAGGACCGTACGCGGGGCGACCGTGTCGCCGGTCCCTGTCGTCATGCCGTTCCCCCCGAACCCCGACCCGCGCGATGGTGCCCCGGCCGGGGACGGGGCGCCAGCGCCGGGATCCGGGTGGCACCCTGCTACCGCCGCCGCCCCGCGACCGCCGCGGCCGCCAGCCCGGCCAGCGCCACGGCCCCCAGCACCGCCGCGAGCCCGTGGTCGGGATCGAGGTCCATCGCCGGTCCCGACACCAGCGGGCCGGCGAGCGCACCCCCGGTGTAGAGCGAGATGGCCGCCGCCGTCGCCGCCCCCACGGACCCCGATCCGCGCAGCGTGACGCCGATGTGGACGATGGCGAGGGTGTAGAGCGCGCCCCCCGCGGCCCCCCAGACGAAGGCGACGGGCCAGAGCAGGTGCGGCTGGGCGGGCGCCGCGAAGAGGACGGCGGCGCTGGCGGCGAGAAGGGCGAGGCCGCCGAGGACCGCCGTCCGCGCGCTGAGCCGGTCGGCGATCCAGCCGGCGGGGATCTGCCCCAGCAGGCTTCCCACCCCGATCACGCCGGGCACCATCACCGCGGTCGCGGGCGACAGACCGAGGGCGAGCGCCTGGACCGCGCCCAACGCGTTGGACCCCGTCTCGAAGACCCCGCCGACCAGTGCGCTGGCGGCGAGCAGAGGACCCACGGCCATCATCAGGCGCGGCAGCGACGGGGCGGCGGGGTGCGGGGCCCCGGCACCCGGAAAGGCGGACGCCGCCAGCGTCGCGACCGGGATCCAGGCGAGGACGACGACGCCGACCCCCGCCCACAGCGCCGGGACGACCCCGAGCCCCAGCACCGCCGGGAGGAAGGGGCCCGTCGCGAAGCACAGTCCGATGAAGGTCTGGAAGGCGGCCGTGACCCGGCCCACCCGGTCGACAGGGGCGTTCTCCGCGAGCAGCGCGTCCGAAAGGCCCCACAGGACGGCGGCCCCGAGGCCGGAGACGAGATAGCCGGCGGTCCACCCGGCCGGCGTCGGCACCGCCGCCGTGACCGCGGCACCGACGGTCGCGAGACCGAGGCCGAGGCGATGGGCGCCGAGCGGGCCGAGGCGCGAGCGGATCCACGGCCCCAGCGGGGCGCCGAGGAAGATCGCGAGGAAGGGGCCGGCGGCGAAGGCGCCGACCGCGGTGGCGCTCCACCCGCGCTGGGCCAGTTCGACCACGAGCAACGGGCCCGTCATCGCGAAGGCGAGGACGGTGAGCACGTTGGACGCGGCGACGCGTCGGACGGTGGCCATCGGATCCGGGTGCAAGCGAGGCCACCTTCCAGCGTCGGGACGGCGGATTTGTCGACGCTTCCGGCGCGCCGGTCAACCGGCGGCTGCGCATCCGATCCGGCTGCGCACCTCTCCGTCCGGGGGCGGACATCGTACCTCCTGAGGAGGAAAACCGACCCCGACCGCCCGTTCGGGACACGTTCGGTCCCGGGACGGGGGTCACCGCACAACGTATTGTCTTGCGGGCATCGCTTCCGTACGCTTCCTGCCGAGGGT
>JBIJED010000178.1:0-6126 GCA_044343785.1 Azospirillales bacterium
TGATCGCGCGCGCGATCGGCGAGAACAGGCCGAGCGTGCTGCCGGCCCAGGCGAAGATGCTGGCCAGCGCCACGATGATCAGGATGACGGCCGAGATGTCGGCCGCCTCCGCCATCATCCGCGGCAGGTCGCGCAGCGACATCGTGCGGTGGACCACGACGCCCACGAACAGGCCGTAGGCGACCGCCGCCACCGCCGCCTCGGTCGGGGTGAACAGGCCGATGCGCATGCCGCCCAGGATCAGGACCGGCGCGAACAGGCCCCACGCGGCCTCGCGCAGGCTGCGCCAGAAGGGCGGCCGGGCGACGCGCTGGCCGCCGGCGCCGAACCCGTGGCGGCGGGAGATCAGGATGGCGGGCAGGACGAGCGCGAGGCCCGCCAGGATGCCCGGGATCATGCCGGCCGCGAACAGCGCCTGCACCGAGGCCTGCGGCACCATCACCGAATAGACGATGAAGGCGATGGACGGCGGGATCAGGATGTCGGTCGCGGCCGCCGCACCCACCACGCTGGCGCTGAAGGCGGGCGGATAGCCCGCGCGCTGCATGTAGCCGATCATGATGCCGCCGACCGCGGCGGCGTTCGCGGGGCCCGAGCCGGAGATGCCGCCGAGGAACATCGCCACCATGATCGTCACCACCGCGAGCGAGCCCGGCCGGTCGCCGATGATCGCGATGGCGAAGCGGATCAGCCGGTCGGCCACGCCGGACCGGTCGAAGATCGCCCCCGCCAGGACGAACATCGGGATGGCGAGCAGCGGGTACTTGGCGATGCCGGTGTAGAGGTTCGTCGGCACGGACAGGAGGCCGAGGTCGGCCATCCAGACGGCGACCGTGCCGGCGAGGCCGAGCGCCACGCCGATCGGCGTGCCGGCGATCATCATGACGAAGAAGAGCGCGAAGAGGACGATCGCGGCGGCCGTCACGATGCCGTCCCCCGGACGACCGCGACGAGGCGCTGGAGCGCGCGGACCATGACGAGGGCCGAAAGGATCGGGACCCAGGCGGTGTAGATCCACTGGGGGTGGTCGAGGGCGGGGGTGGTCACCTCGAACCGCCAGTCGTCCCAGGCCATCCGCGCGCCGAGCCACGTCAGGATCGCGAACATCGCCACCACGCAGGCGGTCGCGAACACGCCGGCCGCCCGGCGCCCGCCCGGGGACAGCCGCTCGACGAACCAGCCGATCCGGATGTGCCGGTCGAACCGGTGCGCCGCCGCCGTGCCCAGCAGCGTCATGATCACCATCAGGATGATCGAGTACTCCTCGGTGAAGGCGAAGGAATAGCTGGTGAGATAGCGGACCACGACGTTGGCGAAGGTGATCAGGGCCAGCACGGCGATGCAGCCGGCGGCGAGGATCTCCTCGGCGGTGAGCCGGGACGGCGGGGCGGAGGCGCGGGCGTCCTCGGGATCGTGCGGCGACATCGTCAGGGGCGGGGGACCGGTCTGGCGCGAAAAGGAACGTCGTCGAGCATAGACGGGCATCCCTGGTTGCGGAATGGCCTTTCGGCGACCCCGTCGGCCCGGCGGGCACGGGCCGCGCTGGCGCCGGGGCGGGTGCCAACCCATGTCTGGGGTCGTCCCTCCGCGAGACCCAGCACCCATGGCCGACCACCCATCGCCCGCCCCCTGGCACGGCACCACGATCCTCTCCGTCCGCCGCGGCGACACGGTCGTCATCGCGGGCGACGGGCAGGTCTCGATGGGGCAGACCATCGTGAAGGGATCGGCGCGCAAGGTGCGGCCGCTCGCCGGCGGCAGCGTGATCGCGGGCTTCGCCGGGGCGACGGCCGACGCGCTGACCCTTTTCGAGCGGCTGGAGAACAAGCTGGAGCGGTTCCCGGGCCAGCTCACCCGCGCGGCGGTGGAGATGGCGAAGGACTGGCGCACCGACCGCTACCTGCGCCGGCTGGAGGCGATGATGGCCGTGGCCGACCGCTCGGTGTCGCTCGTGCTGACCGGCACCGGCGACGTGATGGAGCCCGACGACGGGCTGATCGGCATCGGGTCGGGCGGGAACTTCGCGCTGGCCGCCGCCCGGGCCCTGATCGCGGTCGACGGGCTGGACGCCGAGACCATCGCGCGCCGGGCCATGGCCATCGCGGCCGGGATCGACGTCTACACCAACGGCAACGTCACGATCGAGACGCTTTGAGGCCCGTGCCATGACCGCAGCATTCAGCCCGCGCGAGATCGTCTCCGAACTCGACCGCTACATCGTCGGCCAGCAGGACGCCAAGCGCGCGGTCGCCATCGCGCTGCGCAACCGCTGGCGCCGCCAGCAGCTTCCCGAGGGCCTGCGCGAGGAGGTCCTGCCGAAGAACATCCTGATGATCGGCCCGACCGGCGTCGGCAAGACCGAGATCGCCCGGCGGCTGGCGAAGCTGGCGCAGGCCCCCTTCATCAAGGTCGAGGCGACCAAGTTCACCGAGGTCGGCTACGTCGGCCGCGACGTGGAGCAGATCGTGCGCGACCTGGTCGAGGCCGCGATCGGCATGACCAAGGAACGGCTGCGCAAGGAGGTGGCCGCCAAGGCGGAGCTGCGCGCCGAGGAGCGGGTGCTGAACGCCCTGGTCGGGGACGCCGCGAGCCCGGAGACGCGCGCCAAGTTCCGCAAGATGCTGCGCGAAGGGTCGCTGAACGACCGCGAGATCGAGGTGCAGGTGCAGGACGCGGCCATCCCCGGCCTGCCCACCTTCGACGTGCCCGGCATGCCGGGCGCGCAGATGGGGATGATCAACCTCAACGACATCCTGGGCAAGGCGTTCGGCGGGCGCACCAAGACCCGCCGGATGAGCGTGCGCGAGAGCCACGAGGTGCTGATGGCCGAGGAGAGCGACAAGCTCCTCGACCCGGAGAAGGTGACGGCCGAGGCGATCGACGCCGTGGAGCAGAACGGCATCGTCTTCATCGACGAGATCGACAAGATCTCCGCCCGGTCGGAGATGAAGGGCGGCGACGTCAGCCGCGAGGGCGTGCAGCGCGACCTGCTGCCGCTCATCGAGGGGACCACCGTCTCCACCAAGCACGGGCCGGTGAAGACCGACCACATCCTCTTCATCGCGTCGGGCGCCTTCCACATCGCGAAGCCCTCGGACCTGCTGCCCGAGCTGCAGGGCCGCCTGCCGATCCGGGTGGAGCTGAAGCCGCTGACGCGCGAGGACTTCCGCCGCATCCTGACCGAGCCCGAGGCGTCCCTCATCAAGCAGTACAAGGCGCTGATGGGAACCGAGGAGGTGACGCTCGACTTCGCCGAGGACGCGATCGACGCGCTGGCCGAACTGGCGGCGGAGATCAACGGGACGGTGGAGAACATCGGCGCGCGCCGGCTCCACACGGTGCTGGAGCGCCTCTTGGAGGAGGTCAGCTTCGGCGCCTCGGACATGGCGGGCGTGACCGTGCGGATCGACGCGGCCTATGTGCGCGACAAGGTGGCCGGCCTCGCGCGGAACGCCGACCTCTCGAAGTTCATCCTCTAGCGGCGGGACCCTTCCGGCCAACCTTGCCGGGTGGCGGCGGCAACCGGCAGCCACTGCCCGGCAGAGTCCGCGCAGGACGACGATTTCGGTCGTATTCTCAATGATTTAGCAGTTGGCACGACGCTCGCATACTCGATGGCAGGCCTCCGGGCTTTCCGTCGAAACCCTCGCCGAAGGGTGTGCCGTGTCGATGATCCTGACCACCGGGTCCAACGCCTCCTACGCTGCGGCCCTGAGCTATCAGTCGTTCCGCCGGGATCCGAATCCCAACCCGAACACGCCGGCGCCCGCGCCGAAGTCCACCGTCACGACCATCGCGCCCAAGCCGGTGGAGGGCGCGGCGGCGGCGACGGTCGACAGCGCCGCGTCGGCCTATCTCACGCGCTACGACGGCGTGGCCCGCGGCCTCGCCGACATCCCGCTGCCCGTACGGGCCGACGGCTCGCGCCCGATCGTGACGCCCGAACAGCAGCGCACGATCGACCGGATCGCGGAGAAGTACGCGCCCAGCAACGACATCTCGGGAATGATCCGCGAACTCTGGGCGAACGGCGTCCATCCGGCGCAGATCGCCGAGAAGGCGGAGTTCTGGGTCCTGCCGACCGGCCAGACGGTGAGCGCCACCGGCCAGTCGGTCCGCCAGGCGGTCAAGATCAGCGCCTGACGACGGGGAGTGCCCCCGCCCCCCCACGGGGCGCGAGGGCCTCCGCCCCGACACCGCCTTCGCGGGCCGGACGGCCGTGGGGTCCCAATGGACGTCGAACGCCGCCGCGCGGACGCGGTCGTCGTCGTTCAGCGCCACGCCGGACACCGTCGCCGGCACGCCCGGGCGCACCATCGCGGCGTACCCTCGCGAGGTCGGGCTGGTTCTGGGCGTCGCCCTGCGGCCGGGAGCCGATCGCCGACGCGCCGAAGCCGATCAGCACAGGCGCCCGGCCGCCGCGGCCTCGGCCAGGGGATCGTCCGGCCGTGCGAAATGGTCGAGGCCGATCGGCACGCAGAACGGGACGTGGACGGAGAACGACAGCGGCGATCCGGCGGGAATGCCGCCCAGCCACGTGCCGCAGGTGGACGCGGTCACGGCCGGGGAGAGCCGCGCCGCGGTGGGATGGCCGGTGCAGCGCGGGACCGGCTTGCTCGCCCGGGCCTCGGCGACGGCGAGGGGGGCCGCGATCGGCCCCTCAGGCATGGAAGGGCGCCAGGGCGTTGGGCATCGGGGCGGCCAGCCAGCCGTCCTGCCAGGCGCGGGCGGCCGGCGTGTCGCCGTCGAACGGATTGTCGACCGCCGTGCGGCCGTCGCCCCGGGCCGACCAGCCCAGCGCGTAGGCGACCAGCGAAAGACCCGAGGGCGGGCCGTCGACGACGGGGGCGAAGGACTGGATCCGGGGCATGGCCGACCTCATCCGTGCGAGGGGGCCATCGTGGCACGGGCGGGACCGGGTCGCCTTGATCTGGATCAGATCGCCGGCGGGCGGGGGATCACTCCCGCGGCGGGGCGGGACGGGGCGCGTCCGCGGGGGACGTCTCGGCGGCCTCGCCGCGGACGGACCGCTTCACCGTGCCGGACAGGACCGAGGCGAGACAGCGACCGGCCGAGGCGGCGGACTTTTCGCAGCCCGCGGCCTTGCGCGCCATCAGCTGCGCGACGAGGGCGTCCTCGAGATTGGTGAAGACCGGCATCGGTCGGCTTCCCCCCTGTTGCCGTCGTCGACGTTAACAGGCCGGACCCCGTCCGTGGAAGGGCCGGCGATTTCCTCATGCCAGATTTGCGCGCAGGAAATCGCGCGTGCGCCCGTTGGCGAGGTCGCAGGCGGTCGCGTCGTAATGCTCGCCGCCCTTGCGGCAGAAGGCGTGGTCGACGCCCGGATAGACGTGGACCGTGGCGAGCCCCACGCCGGCCATCCGCGACACGATCGCCGCCCGCGCGTCCGGCGGGACGAACTTGTCCTTCTCGGCCACGTGCATCAGGAGCGGCCGGCTGATCGCCGTGCTCTCGTCCAGCATCCCCTCGATGCCGACGCCGTAGAAGCTGACGTTGCAGTCGGCGTCCGAACGCGTCGCCATCAGGTAGGCCATCCTGCCGCCGAGGCAGTAGCCGATCGTCCCGGCGCGCCCGGTGGTGCCCGGCATCGTGCGGAGGTGGGCGAGGGTCGCGATCAGGTCGTCGACGCCCTTGGCCACGTCGAACCCGCCGAACAGCGCGAAGGCCTTCTTCCACTCCGCCTCGGTGCGGTCGGTGATGTCGACGCCCGGCTCCTGCCGCCAGAAGAGGTCGGGGCAGGCGGCGACGTAGCCCTCTGCGGCGAGGCCGTCGCAGATGTCGCGCATCACCGCGTTCACCCCGAAGATCTCCTGCACGACGAGGAGCGCCGGGGCGGGCGCGTCGCCCGCGGGCCGCGCGACATAGGCGGAGAAGGAGCCGCCGTCGGCGGCGCGGATGGTCGTCGTGGTCATGGATCGGGCGTCCGTCGGTGGCACGTTCGGAGGGACGCGAGCATAGCACGGCCCCCGTCTGGCGGGACGGGGTCGCCCGTGTTACGAACGGATGACCCTCTTGAACCGAGATGGCCCGCCATGTCCGCCCGCCCCCTCGTCGGCGTCCCCGCCTGCGCCCGCACCGTGAACGACTGGCCTGTCCACACCACGC
>JBIJED010000179.1:0-6106 GCA_044343785.1 Azospirillales bacterium
CAGTACCGGGACCTCACCATCCTCGGCCGGATCTCCGTCGGCTGGATGGCGCAGGACGTGAACCCGCACGGTGCCGCCGGGAACGCGACCCTCGCCCGCGCAGAGGACGGCAAGGCGCTGCTGGAGCACGCGGCTCGGCGGTTCGTCGATCTGCTGCGGGAGGTTTCCCGCTATCCCCTCTCCAACCTTCGGAGCCGGACGCCGTGATCGTCGAGATCCGCACCTACACGTTCAAGACCGGCCGCATGGCCGAGTGGACCGAACTCTACGAGACGACGGCGCTCGCCTGCCAGGCCGAGCACCTCGGCCGATGCGCCGGCCATTATGTGACCGACGTCGGGCCGCTCAACCAGCTCGTCCACATCTGGCTCTACGACAGCTACGAGGATCGGGCCCGACGCCGTGCGGCGATGTACGCGGACCCGCGCTTCAAGGCCTACGCCGCGCAGCTTCGGGAGCACGACATGCTGCTGGCCCAGGAGAGCAAGGTCATGGTCTCCACGCCGTTCTTCACGCCGGCGGCGGGCACGCTGGGTCGGACCTGACCGCCCACGCTTGTCACGGGCGCCCCGCCGGCCGCGCAAGTTCGCGTTAACCATCCCGCGCCGATCCTCCCCTCGCGTTCGAGGGAGGCATCGCGATGGCGTCGAGGCTGGTGGGGATCCTGTCGGTGGCGGCGGCGCTCGTCTTCGGCGGCGGAACGCCGGTCGGGGCCCAGATGTGGCTGGAGCCGGCCGGCGCCGGCCGGGCCGTCGCCGGTCCTGCCGCCGCGAGGGGCGTGGTGGTCTGGAGCCACGGGCGCTCGGTCTGGTCCGAGGACAGCGAGGCACCCTCCCCCCTCTATCTCGCGACCCTCCGCGGGGCCGGGTTCGACGTGCTGCGGTTCAACCGCATGCGCCGGTCCGACACGCTCGAGGCGAGCGCGGCGCAGCTCGCCCGGGAGGCGCAGGATCTGCGCCGGCGCGGCTATCGGCGCGTCGTCCTCGCCGGACAGTCGTTCGGGGGCTTCCTGTCGCTGATGGCGGCCGGGCGGACGGACGCGATCGACGCGGTGATCGCCACGGCACCGGCCGCCTACGGAAGCTTCACGGAGAGCCCGGACACCTGGCGCCTGAACGCGGAGGCGTTCTATCCCCTCCTCCAGCAGGTCCGGTCGGCGCGGGTGTTCCTTGCCTTCTTCCACGGCGACGGATTCGATCCGGGCGGCCGGGGGGAGCGGTCGCAGGAAATCCTGCGCACACGCGGGCTCCCAAACCTCGTCGTCGATCAGCCGGCCGACCTCGTCGGCCATGCGGCCTCGGCGAACGGCCTTTTCGTGCGCCGGTTCGGGGACTGCCTCGTCCGCTTCGCCGACGCGCCGCCCTCGGCCGGTGATCCCGCCTGCGAGAGCGGGTGGGGACGGCGGATGCGCGCCATGCAGGCGTCGTCGGTCGCGCGCGGCGGCCTTGCGGCCCATGTCGGGCGCTGGGTCGGCTTCTACGCCAACGGGCGCGACGTCGACCTGACGGTCGATCCCGGCGAAGGGGGGCGCGTGACGATGACCTACCGTCTCGGCGCGGGCGTCGAACCGGACCTCCCGCCCGAGACCGTGCGTCGGGACGGCCGCCTGGACGGCGAAGCCCTCGTCTTCGAAGAGCCCGGGCGGAACCTGCTCAGGCTCACGCCCCGTCCCGACGGCCGGCTCTCGCTGCAGTGGACCGCGCGCGAGGGCGGCGCCCGCCTCGACGCGACACTCGTGCGGACCGCTCCCGGCGATCACTTCGCCGACGCGGGCCACGACGAGCGGTGACGCGGGCGGCGTGCCGTCGGGCACCGATCGCCCGGTGGAGCGCTCCGCACGCCTGCGGCTTCATGCTAGGATCATCCCATGCTCGGCCCGATCCACACCTCCACCTTCACGACGCTCGACGCCGTCCGCCGCAGCCAGGGCGAGACGCTCCAGCGGCTCGGGCTGGGCACGATCGGGACCCCGTCGCGGATCGCCGGCGCCGGCCCGGGATTCGTCCTGCGCGATTTCGGGGCGGACGACGCGGAGGGACCGGACCTCCTCCTCGTTCCTGCCCCGATCAAGAGCCCGGAGCTCTGGGATCTCCTTCCCGAGGCGAGCGTGGTCCGATCCGGCAGGGCCGCCGGCTTCCGCGTCTGGCGGATCGACTGGACGCCGGACGAGGCGCCGCCCGCGGACCGCGGGCTCGACGACTTCGCCGGCCGCATGCTGGCCGCGGCCGTCGATCTCGTCACCGCCGTGACGGGGCGGCGCCGTCCGGTCCTCGCCGGTCACTCGCTCGGCGGCACCTTCGTCGGCCTGTTCGCGGCCAGGCATCCAGGCATCCCCTCGGCGGTGATCCTCGCCGAAGGTCCGCTCGCGTTCGCACCCGGGTCCGGGGCCCTCGCCGACGCCGCGCGGGCGGCGCCGACGGATGCCTTCGAGACCCTCGACACGATCATGCCGGGCAGTCTTCTCGGCGCGATCGCTGGACGGATCCTCCCGGAGGAGTTCCAGTGGTGGCGGATGAGCGATCGCCTCCTGGCGGCCACGGATCCGGCACGGCTGCGCCTCCATCTCGCCGTCGACCGCTGGGCCCACGACGAGTTTCCCATGCCGCGCCGGCTGTTCCTCGACGTCCTCGGGCGGCTCTACCGCGCGGACACCTTCATGGTCGGGGCGCTGGATCTCGACGGGGTCAGGATCGGGCCGCGGGACATCGTCGCCCCGATGCTCGCCATCATCGACCCGGGCGGTCGGGTGGTGCCCGAGACGGCGATCCGCCCCGCGCTGGACGCCAGCGGGAGCCGTTCGGTGCGGACGATCGCCTGGCGGCCGGAGGTCGGAACGGCCCTGCGCCACGTCGCGGCACTGGTCGGACCGGACGCCCATCGCCGGCTGTGGCCCGATGTGCTCGCCTGGGCCCGCGACCACGCGACCCGAGACTGACGAAGCCCGGCCCGGTCAGTCGCGACCGTAGTCGAGAAGGAACTCCTCGAGCGCGGCCCGGGCCTCTTCGGCGAGACGGCGGACGAGATTCCGGTCGGGCTCCTGGCACAGCGCCTCCCGCAGCGCGGACGTGGCCGACTGTCCGGCGCCGGCGAGGAGCTTCAGCTGGAGCCGTTCGATCATGGCGATGCGGGCGTCGTCGGTCATGGCGGAGCCGTGCGGCGGAGGACGCCGCGGACCATGCCATGGCCCGCGAGGGAAGAGAATGGCCGGCCCGGCCTGCGTCAGCCGCGCAGATGGCGTGCGCGCGTGGCGAGGATGAAGGCGACCTGGGCCGGAACCTCGCGGTCGCGCCGGACGCTGGCGACGTGAAGCGCCCGGACCGCCATCCCTGCGGCCTCCACGGCCGCGACCGTCGCCGGCACGTCGTGCGCGTAACGTCCGTCGGAGCGGAGCACCCAGGGCTGGTCCCCGTCGTGGACGTCGACGCTGAGGACGACGGATCCCTCGGCCCGCAACGAGCGGACGGAAGCGTCGAGCCAGCGGCCGACCGGTCCGGTCTGCGCCAGCACGTCGACGAGGACGAGGAGGTCCAGCGCGTCCGGCTGCCCCTGCAGGTGGGTCAGGGCCTCGGCGGCGTCGAGCCGGTCGTAGCAGCCGCGGGCCGCCGCGTACTCGACCATCCGCGGCGAGATGTCCACGCCCGCGAGGGTGCGGGCCCACGGGCGCAGAAGGAGGCCGGCGGACCCGGTCCCGCACCCGGCGTCGAGCACGTCGAGCGACGACGGCGCCGGGCAGAGGGTGCCGGCGACCATCGACGCCAGGAGGTTCGCCGCGTGCCAGCCGCCGAGCGGCAGCGCCTCGCCGCGCACCGTCGCGAGCCGATCGTGCTGTGCGCGGACGCAGGCGGCGCCCGCGGCCTCGGGAAAGGGCGGGATCTTGGCCTGCGCCGCCGACAGATGGCGTGCGACCGGATCGTCCGGCATCGCCCGCACCCATCCGCGGACGGCGATGATGGCGTCGTTGGGCTCGTCGAGCGCGAAGAGCGCGTCCACGAGGTGCGTCCATCCCTCGGCCAGATGCGGCCGTTCCATCACCGCCGCGCGGAACGCGGCGACGCTGTCCGCCGTCCGGCCGAGCCCGCGCAGGCAGATTCCCATCTGGACGAGCGCCTCGGCCGCCATCGGCGGATGGACCTCGCGGACGGCCTGGAAGGCGAGCAGACCATCGGCGAAGCGGGCGGCGCGGCGGAACGCGAGGCCGAGATCGAAGAGCCGCGGCCATGCGGAGGCGTCGATCTCGACCGCCCGCGACAGCCGGAGCGCGGCCTCGTCGAGCCGGCCGGCCGACAGGAGAAGCATGCCGTAGCCGAGGTTGGCCCCGGGAACCTCCGGATCGAGCCGGAGGGCGGCGAGGTAGTCGCCTTCCGCCGCGACGGTCTCCCCCATCTCCCGCTTGGTGTCGGCGAGCAGGCACTGGGCCGCGGCGGATTGCGGCAGCAGGGTGACCACCTGCTCCACCAGCGGCCGCGCCAGCCAGGGCTCGCGCCGTGCCAGATGGCGGACGGCGAGGTCGAGCGTGTCGGAGACGATGCCCGCCGTCCCGCCGCCCGCCTCGGTGCCCTCCGCGCCCGCTTCCGGATGAATGAACTGCATGGCCCTGCGTCCCGATCCCGTGGTGCCGGTCCGTCGCTCAGAGGAATTTCACGAGGGAGAGGTCCTGCAGCCTCGCCGTCACCCGGTAGGACGCCTGGAGCTGGGTCTGCATCAGCTGCAGCTTGCTGATGGCGTCCGCCACGTCGACGTCCTCCGCCTTTCCGAGCACCTGCTTGAGGTACAGCGACGTCTGGTCGAGACGGATGCGGGTGTCGTCGATCGCCTTCGACGTGTTGCCGAGGATGCCGATCTGGTCGTCGAGACGCGCCTTGCCCGACTGGAGGGCCGACTTCGCCGACGCCACCAGCTGATCGAACCCCTGCTGCTCCGCCGTCGTCCCGGTCTTCGGGTACTCGCCGATCGTCGCGATCATCGCGAGGCCACGGATGATCTCGCGGAACTGGAACGCATCCGCCCGCAGGTCCTGGTTCTGCGACGTGTTCACGACATCCCCGGTGTAGCCCGGCACGCCGTAGATCTGCTTGTCCATCCGGTCGTCGATCCGGAGGTTGACCGCGATGTCGTTGGCCGGCGTGGCGACGACGGCGGTGGCATACAGCGAGGCGGTCGGATTGGCCAGCTCCGTCGGCGCGATGGTACCGGTGGTGGTGTCACGCCGGAGCGAGATGTTCGTGTAGTCGGCGATGAGCGCGGTCGCGTTCGTGTAGTCGCCGGGGAATGTCGCCGCGCCGAAGGACGTGAGCAGCGCCGTGACGCCGGCGGCGGTGACCGGCTTGGTCTGGCTCTCGGCGCCCGCGAAGACGTAGCGGCCGTCGACCTCGGTGTTCAGGAGGTCCGCGACCTCCTGCAGCGCCTTCAGCGCCTTCTCCTTGATCGGCGCCATCGGCGGCCGCCCCGTGCCCTGGACGGACGTCAGCGTGTCCCGCAAATCCTTCGCGATGTCGGAGACGCGCTTCAGCACCGTCTCCATGATGTCGGTGCGGCCCTTCGACAGGTTCATGTTCCGCGTGTAGACCTCGAACCGGTCGAGGGTCGGGCGGAGATCGAGCGAGATCCGGCTGTCGCTCGGACCGAAGTCGCCGAACCGGCTCCCCTTCTTGCCCGTGGCGATCTGGTCGCTGAGTTCCTGCAGCCGTTGCTGCGTACCGAGGTTCGCCTGCTGGAGCCGCGAGAACAGGCCGAGGGTGGAGATGCCGGTCATTGGTCAGGTCCTCGATCGGGTCAGCGGATGATGCCGAGCAGGTCGTCGAACATCTTGTTCGTCGTGGTGATGACCCGGGCGTTCGCGCCGTAGGTCTGCTGGAGCTGGATGAGGAGCGAAACTTCCTGGTCGATGTTCACGCCGGACTGGTCGTTGATCTTGTTCGTCAGGCTGTCGCGATAGGTCGTCTCGCCCTTGAGCAGCGTCGTCAGGTTGGCGCGCCCGTTGGACTGATAGGCGACGATCTCGCGGGTGAACTGCGCGAGCGACGCGCTGGGCGGGAGCATCGTGGAGACATCGCTGTTCGGTCCAAGGTTCGTGGTGGCGAACGTGACCGTATTGGTGTCGAACACG
>JBIJED010000180.1:0-6085 GCA_044343785.1 Azospirillales bacterium
AGGGGGTCGCCGCCGCGGACCGTCCAGTCACGACCATGCGCCCCCCCGTCCGCATCACCGCAGCGACAGCGCGAACAGCTCGATCGCGTTGCTGGCCACCGGCGTGAAGCGGAAGTTCTGCACCTCGCTCCGCAGCGCCAGCTTGCGCTGCTCCAGCACGCCGAAGATGTCCGGCGCGTCGGCGACGACCTGGCGCTGGAAATCGGCGTAGAGGGCCGCCCGCTTCGCGGGGTCGGTCTCGGCGCGGGCCTTCATGATCAGGTCGTCCACCGAGGCGCTCCTGTACACCGGGTTCTGCCAGTTCCCATTGCGCGAGGAATGGTAGGCGGCGAAGGCGATGTTGTCCGGATCGGCGTAGTTCGCGGTCTGGTACACCGGGAACAGGTCCGGGAAGGTCTGCGGCGAGCGGGTGGAGGCCACCATGTCCGGCCACACCTGGGGCTGGATCTCCAGCTCGATGTTCAGCGCCTTCAGGCTGTCGAGCATGACGAGCGCGAAGCGGCGCTGCTGCTCAAGGCCCGTGACGGTGACCATCCGCAGCTTGATGCCGCCGTTCGGGTGCCTGGACTTCGCGAGGTGCTCGCGCGCCTTGGCGAGGTCGGTGCGCGGCACCGCGAGGTCGGGCAGGTGGCCGAAGATGCCGTTGGGCAGCGGGCCGGTCATCAGGTCGGCATAGCCGGCGCTGTCGAGGATGCCCTTGTAGTTGGTGGCGTACGAGATCGCCCGGCGCAGCTCGACGTCGGCGAGCGGGCCGTTCTGCGTGTTCATCTTGATGGAGAAGGTGCGGAACTCGGGCTCGATGATCGAGACGACGCCCGGCCGGTCCTTCAGCTGGTCCATGTCCTCGGACGTGAGGTCGACCGCGATGTGCGCCTCGCCACGCTGGAGCATCAGGCGCTGGGTCGCCGTCTCACGCACGATGCGCCAGATGGCGCCGGTGACGTTGCCGGCACCCTCCTTCCAGTAGCCGTCGACGCGCTGAAACTCGTAGAGGTTCCCCGGCTCGTTGCGGGTGACGCGGAAGGGTCCCGAGCCCGCGAGGTTCGCGCGCAGCCAGGACTGGCCGTCGTCCGACCCCTTGTTCGCCTCGACCAGCGCGGGGTTCACGACGAAGATCCAGGGCAGCACCGTGGGGAAGGCCGCGAAGGGGCGCAGCAGCGTCATCCGCACCGTCGTCGCGTCCACCGCCTCGACCGAGTTCTGGTCGAGGATGCCGGCGATCATCCAGGCGTTGCCCTTGGCCAGCCGGATGGCGCGATCGAAGGAATACTTCACGGCCTGCGCGGTGACCGGGCTGCCGTCCTGGAACTTCGCGTTCGGGACCAGCTTGAACGTGTACTCCGTCCCGTCGGGCGACACCGTCCACGACTGGGCGAGGTGCGGGACGACCTTCGCGTCCGGCCCTTCGACGCGCAGCAGCGGGTCGTAGGTGTTCCGGTGCAGCGCGGACGCCGAATAGCCCGTCGCCACGTGCGGATCGAAGTCGGGGATGTCCTGCCCCGCGGCGATCACCAGGACCCGGCGGGTCTGGGCCTTCGCGTCCGGCACGGCGGCCGTGGCGGTCACCGCGGCGGCCATGGCGATCGTGGCGAGCCGCGTCCAGTCGAACCAGCGCTTCATGTCGTGAAACCTCCTTCGCATCCGATCTTTGCCGGTCGTCATTCCGCCGCCACGGTCGACGGCGCGGTCGCCGCGGCGGGATCCTGTCCATAGTCGCGGTGTACGCCGTCGGGCGTCACCGTGCCGTTGGCGAGGTCGCGGGCCAGCGCGTCGCGCGGGCGCTCGCCCGGCGGGCCGAAGCCGGCGCCGCCGGCCAGCACGACCTCGACGATCTCGTCCGTGCGCGTGACCTGCACCAGCTCGCCCGTCCCGCAGTCCTTCACGACCGCCCCGGCCGCGTCGCGGACGACGCCGCGCGCGACGGCACCGGGCGCCCCGCCGTAGAGGCCGTCGGGCGGGTTGGACACGCCCTCGGGATAGACCGAGACCAGCGTCGTCAGCCCGTCGTCCGCCAGTTTGCGCAACCGCACCCGCTGGCCGAGGCCGCCGCGGTGGCGACCGGCGCCGCCCGTGTCGGCCACGTAGGTCTTCTCCAGCACGAGGACCGGCACCCGCGTCTCGAACAGCTCGATCGATGTGTTCGCGGCGGACGTGGGCCAGAGCAGACCCGACTTGCCGTCGCCCCTGGCGGAGGCGCCCTGGCCGCCGCCCATGAACAGCATGTCGGAATAGATCCGCCCGTCGGCGGTGCGGCCGTAGATGTTGGCCGCGACCGGCAGGCCCGTCGCCGCCTGCACCTTGGTCGGCGCGGCCCCGGACAGGGCGCGGAAGATGTTGGGGGCGATGTACCAGCCGGTGCGCGTGCGCAGGTTCACCGCCATCGGCCGCGTCGCGTTGAGGATCGAGCCCACGGGTGCGGTCACGGTGAAGGGGCGATAGCAGCCGGCGTTGCCGCGCACGTTCGGCGTCAGCATGCATTTGAGCGGGTAGGTGGCGTGCGCGGCCGTGTAGTTGAGCGTGCAGTTCAGACCGCCCTGGGGCAGCTGCGGCGGCGCGCCGTCGAAGTCGAGGTCGAGCCGGTCGCCGGCCACCGTGATCTTCACCGGATACCGCATCGGCGTGCCGAGCGGGTTGTTCCAGATCTCGCTCTCGTAGACGCCGTCGGGGATGGCGGCGATGGCGTCGCGCATCGCCTTCTCCGAACGGCCCTGGACGACGGCGGCCAGCGCGCGGAGGTCGTGCATCCCGTATTCGTCGATGAACGCCAGGAGCCGCTCCGCCCCCAGCGCGTTGGCGGCGACGAAGCTGTGCAGGTCGCCCAGCACCTGATGCGGGTTGCGGACGTTCTCCTCCAGGAGGCGCAGCAGCGTCTCGTTCGGCCGCCCCGCCTCGTGGAGCTTCATCGGCGGGATCTGGAAGCCTTCCTCGTAGATCTCGCGCGCCCTGAGGCTGTCCTTCGTTCCGCCGATGTCCGACACGTGGCCGACCGTGCCCAGCAGGCCGATCAGCCTGCCGTCCCGGAACGCCGGGGTGACGACCGCGATGTCGAACAGGTGTCCCGCGCACAGCCAGGGATCGTTCGTGATCAGCACGTCGCCGGGCTTCAGCGTGTGCGGCGGATACTTCGCCAGGAGCGCCTTCACCGCACGGGGAAGGGTGAGGTTGAAGACCGGCATGGCGCGCGGGCTGTGGGCCAGCGTCTCGCCCTCGGGGTCGAGGAGTTCGCAGGCGAAGTCCTGCGCCTCGGAGATGACGAGGGAGAAGGCCGTACGGCAGACGGTCAGCCACATCTCCTCGACCACCGTGACGAGGCGGCTCCACATGATCTCGAGCCCGATCGGATCGGCCTCGATCAGCGCCATCGCCGTCTCGACCGGCGTCTCGGCGGTGATGGCCGCGGACGGCGGGGCGGCGGTCGCGATCGCGATCCGCAGGTTCAGTGCGGCGTCGACCGTCAGCCGGTCGCGTGGGGGGACGATGGTCGTCGCCTCCCGCTCCTCGACGATCGCCGGCCCCTCGATCACGTCGCCGGGGCGCAGCGCGTAGCGATCCCAGACGACCGCGTCCGCCCAGCCGTCGCCGAACCAGGCCCGCCGCACGCCCTTGCGCGCGGCGGCGGCGTCGGCGCCACCCGCGGCCCCGGAGAGGGTGAGGTCCGGCGTCGGGCCGGCGCAGCGGACGCGGAAGTTGATCGCCTCGATCCGCGCGCCTTCCGGCGGGGCGGTGTAGCGGGCGGCATAGACCGCCTCGAACGCCGCGCGGACGGCCGGCAGCGCGTCCGCCCCCAGCGCCGCGGCGGGCAGGGGCACGGCGATGTCGTGCATCTGGCCCACGAGGCGCATGTCGGCCGAACGCTCCACGCTCACGGCGTCCGCCGTCACGCCCGCCGTCGCGAGCCGCCGCCGCCCCTCGGCCTCCAGTTCCGCCAAGAGCGCGTCGACCGCCGCCGCGTCGAACCCGTCGCGGAACTCGACGGGCTGCGAGCGGGCCAGCTCGAACGTCAGGGGTGCCGCGAGGAAGCCCAGCGCCGAGGCGGCGCCGGAGGCCGGCGGCACGATCAGCTCCCGCACGCCCAGCGCGCGCGCCACCTCGGCCGCGTGCGCCGGGCCGGCGCCGCCGAAGCCGACCATGGCGTAGCGGCGGGGGTCCTTGCCCTTCTCCACCAGATGCACGCGGGCGGCGGCGGCCATGCTCTCCACCACCACCTTGTAGATGCCCCAGGCCGCCGCCTCGACCGACAGGCCGAGGCGGGCCGCGAGCGTGCCGACGGCAGTCCGTGCCGCGGCGAGGTCGAGCGTCATGCGCCCGCCGAGGAAGAAGCCGGGATCGAGATGGCCCAGCACGAGGTTCGCGTCGGTCACCGTCGGCGCCGCGCCCCCGCGGCCGTAGCAGGCGGGGCCCGGGGCCGAGCCGGCGGAGTGCGGGCCGACGCGGAGCAGCCCCACCTCGTCGATCGCCGCGATGGAGCCGCCGCCGGCCCCGATCTCGATCATGTCGATGGTCGGCGCCTTGATCGGCAGGCCGGAGCCCTTCTTGAAGCGGTGGACGCGCCCCGCCTCCATCATCGGCGCGATTTCGGCGCGCCCGTCCTCGATCAGGCAGGACTTGGCCGTGGTGCCGCCCATGTCGAAGGCGATGACGTCGTCCTTGCCGGCCAGCCGGCCGAACAGGGCGGTGGCGAGGCCGCCGCCCGCGGGCCCGCTCTCCAGCAGGCGGATCGGGAAGGCGCGGGCGGCATCCGGCGCGATCAGCCCGCCCGCCGAATGCATCAGCCTGAGCGCGCCCCGGAACCCGCGCGCCGCCAGCTCGCGCTCCAGCCGGCCGAGATAGCGGTCCAACAGCGGCTGGACGTAGGCGTTGGCGCAGGTCGTCACGCAGCGCTGATATTCCCACAGCTCCGCGACCACGTCTGACGACAGCGAGACCGACAGCTGCGGGAACTCGGCCCGCGCGATCGCCCCCACCCGCCGCTCGTGCGCCGGGTTGCGGTAGGAATGCAGCAGGCAGACGGCGACCGCCTCCACGCCTGCGGCGGCGAGCGTGCGCAGCGCTGCCCGCACCGCGCCCTCGTCGAGGGCGGTCACCACGGTCCCGTCCCGGTCGAGGCGCTCGGGCACCTCGAGGCGCAGCGCGCGCGGCACCAGCGGGGCGGGGAAGTCGAGGAAGAGGTCGTAGATGTCGTAGCGCTGTTCGGTGCCCATCTCGAGCACGTCGCGGAAGCCCTGCGTCGTCACGAGGCCGAGGCGCGCGCCCTTGCGCTCGATGACGGCGTTGGTGACCAGCGTCGTGCCGTGGACGATCTCGCCCACGTCGGCGAGGCCGACGCCGGCCATCGCCACCGTCTCCTCCAGCCCGATCAGAGCCGCCTCGGACGGGTCGTGCGGGGTGGTCAGCCGCTTGTGCAGCCGCACCGTCCCCTCGACCGCGTCATGCAGGATGAAGTCGGTGAAGGTGCCGCCGATGTCGAACCCGATGCGCCAGCGCGTGACCATGCTCTCTCCGCCTGCTCAGGACGCCCGGGCCCAGGCCACGTCGCCGATCCCGGCGGCGATGCGCGCCGCCTCGGCCAGCATGGCCTCGGCCATCTCGGTGCGTTCCAGCGTCTCGATGATCGATTCCGGATAGGCGATGCAAAGGGCCACCGCCTCGCCGGTGCGCGGGTCGCCGACCGCGACCGACAGCGCGCCGACGCCCCGGTTGCTCTCGTCGCGCGACTCCGCGTGGCCCGTCCGCCGCACCTGGGCGATGCGGGCCATCAGCTCGTCGAAATCCTGCGGCGAGGTGGGCGACGGCGGGTCCAGCGGCCCCGGGAACAGCGCCCGGATCTCGCGGTCGGCGAGGCGCGCCAGAAGGGCGCGGCCCGTCGCGCTGGCGTCGGCGGCCAGCCGGCTGCCGATGGTGTTCACCACGCGCAGCGCGTTGCGCCCGGGATGGTGGGACAGGCCGACCACCTCGGTGCCGTCGCGGGTGGAGACGTAGCCCGTGTGGCCGAACCGGTCGACCAGCGCCCGCACCGCCTGGTCGGCCAGCTGGAAGAGCCGGGAGCCGCCGGCATAGAGGTGCGCGACCTCCACCATCATCACGC
>JBIJED010000181.1:0-6071 GCA_044343785.1 Azospirillales bacterium
GCCCTTCAGATAGAAGGCGGACATGGCGACCGGCGGCGACAGGAACGACGTCTGCAGGTTCAGCGCGATCAGGATGCCGAAGAAGATCGGGCTGATGCCGAAGTCGTCGAGCAGCGGCAGGAAGATCGGGACGAAGATGATGATGATCTCCGTCCATTCCAGCGGCCAGCCGAGCACGAAGATGATCGCCTGCGCCAGGATCATGAACATCGTCGGCGACAGGTTCAGCGACAGGATCCACTGTTCCACGAGCGACTGTCCGCCGAGGAAGCCGAACACCGCGGAGAAGATGTTCGACCCCACGAACAGCCAGCAGACCATGGCCGTGGTCCGCGCGGTGAGGAACACGCTCTCCTTCAGCTTGCCGAAGGTGAGCGAGCGGTAGGCGGCCGCGAGGATCAGCGAGCCGAGCGAGCCCAGCGCCGCGGCCTCCGACGGCAGCGCGAGGCCCATCAGGATGGCACCCAGCACCAGCGCGATCAGGACGGCGAGCGGGAAGAAGGAGACGACCAGCTCGTACACGACCTTGGCGACGGGAACGTTCCGTTCCTCGGGCGGCAGGCGCGGGGCCTGCTCGGGCTTCAGCCAGGCGCGGACGATGGCGTAGACGATGTAGGCGCCCGCCAGCAGCAGCCCCGGGATGAAGGCCGCGGCGTAGAGCCGGACCACCGACACGCCGGCCGTCGCACCGTAGAGGATCAGCATGATCGAGGGCGGGATCAGGATGCCGAGGCAGCCGCCCGCGCAGATGACGCCGGCGGAGAACCGCGGGTCGTAACCGGCCCTGAGCATCGCCGGGAAGGCGAGCAGGCCCATCAGCGTGACCACCGCGCCGACGATGCCGGTCGCGGTCGCGAAGAGGGTGCAGGTGACGAGCGTCGCCACCGCCAGCGCCCCGGGCAGGGCGCCCGAGGCGAGCTGGAGACTTCGGAACAGCCGGTCGAGGATGTTCGCCCGTTCGATGATGTAGCCCATGAAGACGAACAGCGGGATCGATATGAGCACGTCGTTCGTCATCGTGCCGTAGGTCCGCTGGACCAGCAGGTCGAACACGATGGGGCCCATGCCGAGGTAGCCGAAGCCGAGGCCGATCGCCATCAGGGTGAAGGCGATCGGGAATCCCAGCATGATGAAGAAGAGGAACAGCACCAGCATCAGGATGCCGAGTTGCGGATCGCTCATCGGGCGGCCTCCGGCCTTGCGGCCGCTTCGGCCTGTTCGAGGATCAGGCGCTCGGTCTCCTCCACGTCCGACAGCCGGTCGGGCCAGCGCCCGGAGCGGATGGCGATGACGCAGCGGATCACCTCGGCGATCCCCTGGATCAGCAGCAGGAAGCCCGCGACCGGGATCAGCGCCTTGAAGGGCCAGATCAGCGGGCCGTTGGGGCTGAACATCGAGCGTTCGTTGATCAGCCAGCTCAACCGGGCGAAGAACCAGCCGTAGTACATGAAGGCGAAGATCGCCGGGAGGAAGAACACGAAGTAGAGGACGAGGTCGAACCACGCCTGGAGCTTCGGGGAGAAGTTCCGGTAGAGGAAATCGCCGCGGACGTGGCCGTTGCGCGCCAGCGTGTAGGCGCCGGCCATCATGAACAGCGTGCCGTAGGCCATGTAGCTGGCGTCGAAGCCCCAGCCGGTCGGCGCGCTGAACACGTAGCGCATGAAGACTTCGTAGGTGACCTGGAAGGTCAGGACGAGGACGACCCAGGCGAAGGCCTTGCCGATCCACGTGTTGAAGCGATCGATCGAGAGAAGGAACGTCTGCACCCCGGCCCCTCCGCCGTCTTGGCACGAACATGCGCGAAAGGGGCGGCCCGCGGGCCGCCCCCTCCGTCAGACCGCCGTCAGGTGCGGCGGAAGAAGTGGTCGTAGGCCACCTGGGTCGAGACCTCGTACTCCAGCCGGAAGCCCACCACGCGGCGGGCCCAGGCGCGCTGGCTCTCCACCACCTCCTTGAAGAAGGCGTCGGACGACAGCCCGTCGATGACCGTGTTCCAGGCGTTGAGCTGCGCCTGGAGGATCGCGTCCGGCGTCTTGCGGACGTTGACGCCCTGGCGCTCCCGCATCTCGTTCAGGTCCTTGGAATAGCGGTCCATCGCCTTCCAGGACATGTCGGCCGACGACGCCTCGGCGGCGTGCTTGAGGATCGCCTTCAGCTCGTTCGGCAGGGCGTTGTACTTCGCGGTGTTGAACATCACCTCGAAACACTCCAGCGCCTGATGATAGCTCTGGACGTAGTAGTTCTTCGACACGTCGGGGAAGCCGAGCACGCGGTCCGACGACGGGTTGTTGAACTCGGCCGCGTCGATCAGGCCGCGGTCCATCGCCGGCACGGTCTCGCCGCCCGGGATGTTGGTCACCGCGGCACCCAGCGCCTGATAGAGGTCGGACGCGAGGCCGACCGTGCGGTACTTCAGGCCGCGCAGCTGGTCGACCGAGGTGATCTCGCGCCGGAACCAGCCGAAGGGCTGCGACGGCATCGGCCCGTAGAAGTGGCTGACGACGTTGACGCGCAGCACGTCCTTCAGCAGCCGGTCGTAGAGCGCCTGGCCGCCGCCGTAGTTGATCCAGCCGAGCAGCTCGTTCGCGGTCCAGCCGAACGGCGCCGCCGTGCCGAACAGCGAGGCCGCCTTGTTCTTGCCGTACCAGTAGGCGGCGACGCCGTGGCCGCCGTCCAGCGCGCCGGCGCTGACGCCGTCGATCAGCTGGAACGCGCCGACGACCGCGCCGGCCGCGAGCACGTCGAGCCGCAGGCGGCCGGCCGACATGTCGTTGACCTTCTTGGCGTAGTCCTGCGCGAACTCGTGGAAGATGTCGCGCTGCGGCCAGGTGGACTGGAAGCGGAACACCGTCGTCTGCGCGCGGCTGACGTTCGGGGTCGCGAGGACGGCCGTGCCGGCCGCGGCGGCGGCGGCGACGCCGGCCGTCTTCATGAAGCGGCGGCGGCCGGGCATGGCTCGGGTGTCGTCGTGTGCACTCATGACGTGTCCTCCGGTCGTTCTTGGTTCGACGCCTGCACGAAGCACGTGCGACGCGGTTGGTAGAAAGGAGGCAGGGAACCCCCTTCAACCCACACAGATAGTCGCCTGCGTCGATTTGTCTACAGGTTCCTCAGACGGCCGCGCGCGCCGATCCGCCCGCGAACCACGCCTCGACGCCCGCCCGGGCGTCGGGGCGAGGTGCAGCCCCAGTTTGCTGCGCCGCCACAGGAAGTCCGCGCCCTCGCGCACCCATTCGTGACGGGCGGCGTGATCGAGTTCGGCCTCGTAGACGATGTCGCCGAAGCGCCGGCCGAGGTCGGCCTCCGCCGTCGCGCCGCCCAGCAGCAGGTCGACCCGCGTGCCGTGGGCGCGGGCCAGCCGACGCGCCTGAAAGGCGGGCAGCCACGGGCGACGGCGGCGCAGCGCGTCGAGGAAGGCGTCGAAGTCCGCGCCGGCCATGTCGCCGCCCGGCAGCACGGCGCCGGCCGTCCACGGACCCGCGTCGACGCCCAGCGCCTTCGCGATCCGGCCCGTCGCCTCCTCCGCGAGCCGCCGGAAGGTGGTGATCTTGCCGCCGAAGACGGACAGCAGCGGCGGCTGGCCGTCCGGCGCCTCCAGTTCCAGCGTGTAGTCGCGCGTGACCTTGGAGGCGTCGCCGCTCTCGTCGTCGAGCAGCGGGCGCACCCCGCTGTAGGTCCAGACCACGTCGGCCGGCGTCACGGGCGTGCGGAAACAGCGGGACACGGCCGCGCAGAGGTACGCCGTCTCCTCCGCGTCGATCGCGACCGCCGCCGGATCGCCGCGGTAGTCGACGTCGGTCGTGCCGATCAGCGTGAACCGCCCCTCGTAGGGGATGGCGAAGACGATGCGCCGGTCGGGGTTCTGGAAGATGTAGGCGTGGTCGCCCTCGTACATCCGGGGGACGACGACGTGGCTTCCCTTCACGAGGCGCACCGAATGGCGGGCGTTGCTGCCGACCGTGCCGTTCAGCACCTGCCCCACCCAGGGGCCGGCGGCGTTGACGAGGCCGCGGGCCCGCACCGTCTCCGTCGGCCCGCCGGCCGCGGGCTGCATCTCCACGGTCCAGGCGTCGCCGTCGCGGCGCGCGCGGACCACCTTCGTGCGCGTCGCGATCCGGGCGCCGCGGGCGGCGGCGTCGACCGCGTTGAAGAGGACGAGGCGGTTGTCCTCCACCCAGCAGTCCGAATAGGCGAAGCCGCGCACGAACTCCGGCCGGAGCGCCGCCCCCTCCGGCCCGCGGGCGAGGTCGACGCCCGTCGAGCCCGGCAGCCGGTCCCGGCCGCCGAGGTTGTCGTAGAGGAAGAGGCCGAGGCGGAGCAGCCACGCCGGCCGCATCGTGCGGTCGTGCGGGAGCACGAAGCGCAGCGGCCAGATGATGTGCGGCGCCATCTTCAGCAGCACCTCGCGTTCCATCAGCGCCTCTCGCACGAGGCGGAACTCGTAGTGCTCCAGATAGCGCAGGCCGCCGTGGATCAGCTTGGTGGAGGCCGACGAGGTGGCGCCGCCGAGGTCCGCCTGCTCGGCCAGGACCACCGACATCCCGCGGCCGGCCGCGTCGCGGGCGATGCCCACGCCGTTCACGCCGCCGCCGATCACGAACAGATCGACCGGACCCGCCGCCATCGCGCCCTCCCCCGTTGGTCCTTCCGACCGTGCGCCCGACTATGGACATGCGCGCTAGCGAACGGAAGCGAAAGTTCCGCGCATCGGCCCGTTCCTCGCGCGCTACCCCGCCACGTGGACCCGGCAGCCGGCCGCCGCCAGCACCGCCGCCATCGCCGGGCCCGGGGCGCGGTCGGTGAACAGGTCGTCGATCTCCGCCACGTTGCACAGGCGCTGGGTGGCGTGGCGGCCGAACTTGGTGTGGTCGGCGACGAGGAAGACGCGGCGCGAACTGGCGATGATGGTGCGGGCGACCCGCACCTCGTGGGCGTCGTAGTCCAGCAGGTCGCCCTCGGCGTCGATCCCGCTGATGCCGATGATGCCGATGTCGACCTTGAAGCCCTGGAGGAACTCCGCCGTGGCGGCGCCCACGATCCCGCCGTCCCGGCGCACGGTGCCGCCGGCGACGGTGAGGTCGAAGTCCGTCGCGCCGTGGAGCACGTTGGCGACGTTCAGGTCGTTGGTGACGACGCGCAGGCCGCGGTGGACGGTCAGCGCCGCGGCCACCGCCCCGGTCGTGGTGCCGATGTTGAGGAAGAGCGACGCCTCGTCCGGCACCTGCGCGGCGCAGGCCCTCGCGATGCGGGCCTTCTCCGCCGCCAGCAGGGTCTTGCGCCGGGCGTAGGCCACGTTCCTGACCGAGGAGGGGGCCGCGATGCCGCCGCGATAGCGGCGCACCAGCGCGCGGTCGGCCAGCTCGCCCACGTCGCGGCGGATCGTCTGCGGCGTGACGGCGAAGCGGGCGGCCAGCTCGTCGAGCTGGATCAGCCCGCGCTCGCGGACGAGGGCGACGATCTCCTGAAGGCGGGGCGGCAGGTCGGTGGCGGTCATGGCGCGAGTGTGCCGCGCTGGGGCGCGGGATGCACGCCCCGCGTTTTCGCGAACGAACATCCCGGCCGCCCCGGCCGACCGATGACCCGTCGACAACGGAACCCCGCGGCCCTATTGCATCGGGGGACCCGACCGACGGAGACGCGCGTGGCGAACCGGCACATCCTCTCCTCCTACGACGACGAACTCCGCCGTCTGGAACGGCTGATCCTGGAGATGGGCGGCCATTGCGAGGAACAACTCGCCCAGGCGCTGGAGGCGCTCGCCACCCGCGACGCGGACCTCGCGGCCGAGGCGATCCGCCACGACATCGCGGTCGACGCGCTGGAGCGGGAGATCGAGGGGCTGGTCGTGCGCCTGTTCGCGCTGCGCCAGCCGCTCGCGGTCGACCTGCGGCAGACGCTGGCGGCGCTGCGCATGTCGAGCTGGCTGGAGCGGGTGGGCGACTATGCCAAGAACATCGGCAAGCGGACCCTGCCGCTGCTCGACCTGCCGCCCCTGCCCCCGACCGCAGGCGTGATCGAACTCGGCCGCCTCGTCCAGCGGCAACTGCACGATGCCACCCAGGCCGTCGCCG
>JBIJED010000182.1:0-6061 GCA_044343785.1 Azospirillales bacterium
GACCACGTGTTCGCGCCGGAGCGTGACCAGCGGCAGGGCCCCGAACACCAGGAGCCCCATCGCCATCTCGGTCAGCTCGAACGCGCCGCGGATCGGGCTGTTGAAGAGGTAGCGCCCGAGCACGTCGGCGAAGGTGAGCGCCATGACGAGGCCCGCGATCGCCCCGGCCGCGACGGCCAGCGCGAGGAACAGGCGGTCGATCAGGACCATGCGGGCGCCTTCGTCAAGAGGTGGGGAACTTGAAGGACCCTCACCCTCCCGTCGCTGCCGCGACGGGTCCCTCCCACTGCCCTTGCCGCGGGAGAGGGAAGAGAAAGCGGTTCACGCTGCGTCCCCTCTCCCGCGGCGCGGGAGAGGGACAGGGTGAGGGTCCTTCGGGTTCAGGGGACGTTCACCACCTTCTCCGCCCGGTACTGCGTGGCCATGGCGCGGGCGTAGGCGAGGATCTCGTCGCCCGGCAGGTTCCGCTTCCTCGCCTCGGCCAGCCACTCCTCCTCCAGCACCTTCAGGCGCTCGCGGATCTTGGCGACCTCGGCGTCGGCCATGGTCACGAACTGGACGTTGCGCGCCTCGAGCGCCTTGCGGCCGAGGGTGTCGCCGTTGGTCCAGGCCCAGCCGGCCATGGTGGCCAGCGCCATCCCCGAATGCTTGTTCACCGCCGCCTTCTGCCGGTCGGTCAGGCCGTTCCACGTCCGCTCGTTGAAGGCGAGCCAGAAGGTGTCGGTGTAGAGGCCCGGGTGGATCGCGGTGGTCGAGCGGATGGCCGGGGTGATGTTGAAGAAGGCGACCGACTCCAGCGGGAACGTTATCCCGTCCGCCACGCCGCGCGCCATCGCCTGCTGGGCCTCGGTCGGCGGGACCTGCACCGGCGTGCCGCCCAGCGCCTGGACGATGCGGCCGGTGACGTTGCCGCCCACCCGGATCTTCTTGCCCGCCATGTCCTCGACCGTGCGGATCGGGTCGCCGCGCATGGAGATGTAGGGGATGGAGTGGACCCACAGGCCCACGACCTTGGCGCCCTTGTGCTCGCCGTACCGCTCGCCGTAGCGCTCGTAGGTGGCCCAGGCCGCCGCCGCACCCGCCCACGGGTCGGGCGAGGCGAAGGGCAGGTCCATCACCTGGGTCATGGTGAACCGGCCCGGGTTGTGGCCCGAGACGCCGTAGCCCACGTCGATGGCGCCGTCGATGACGAGGTCGAAGGTCGCCGGCGGGGGCCCCAGCGCGCTCGTCATGATCTCGAACTTCAGCGCGCCGCCCGTCTCGGTCTCGATCGCGCGGGCCCAGGGCTCGACGATGCCCTTCACGATCAAATGGTGCATCGGCAGCCAGTTGCCGACGCGGATCGTCTTCTGCTGCGCCTCGGCCGGCGTCGCCCCGCCGATCGCCAGCGCCACCGCCGCCGCGGCCAGTCCCAGTGCCAGTCTCATGGTCCCTTTTCCCTCCGTGTCCCGTCGTCGTGTACCCGGCGCCCTTGTCATGGCGGCGCCTTTTCCGTGAGCCGGTGGATCGCGAGCGCGTCGATCCCGTTCCCGCCGAAGACGGCATCCTCGACCGCGTCGCCGTCAGTCAGGCACAGGAAGACGACGTCGGCCCGGCGCGCCACGTCCGCCGCGTCCGCCCCCTCGGTCGCACCCTTCGCCAGCGCCGGCTCGATCTTCGCCCGGGTGCGGTTCCACACCGTCACCGAATGGCCGGCGGCGAGCAGCCGCAGCGTCACCGGCAGGCCCATCAGCCCGATGCCGACATGGCCCGGTGCGGCGCTCATGCCTCGTCCCCGTAGGAGAAACGGGCGCCGCCCGCGTGGGTCACCGCACCCTTGTCGGCCGGCCCGACCAGCGCGGCGAACTTCGCCAGCGCGCCCGACGGGTGCTTGGGCGGCCGCGGGGTCCAGGCGGCGCGGCGGCGCCCGAGTTCGGCGTCGTCGACCTCGAGTTCGATCGTGCGCGCGGCCCCGTCGATGCGGATCAGGTCGCCGTCCTTCACGAGCGCCAGCGGCCCGCCGGCCGCGGCCTCCGGCGAGGCGTAGCCGATGCACATGCCCCGCGTCGCGCCCGAGAAGCGCCCGTCGGTCAGGAGCGCCACCGTCTCGCCCATCCTCTGGCCGTAGATCAGCGCGGTCAGGCCCAGCATCTCGGGCATTCCAGGGCCGCCCTTCGGCCCCTCGTGCCGGACGATCAGGACCTCGCCCGCGCGATAGCTGCGGGCGTGGACCGAGGCGACGGCCTCCGCCTCGCTCTCGAAGACCCGCGCCGGCCCCTCGAACACCACCCGCTTCAGCCCGGCCACCTTCAGCAGCGCGCCGTCGGGGCAGAGGTTGCCCTTCAGAACCACGACGCCGCCGGTCGGCAGGATGGGGTTCGCGACCGGGCGGATGACGGTGCCGTCGGGGTCGGGCGCGTCGGCCACCGTCTCCGCCAGGGTCCGGCCGGTGACGGTCAGGATGTCGCCGTGGACGTGGCCGCTCCCGATCAGGGCGCGGATGACCGTCGCCGCCCCGCCGACCCCGTGCACGTCGACCGCATGAAAGGCGCCGCCCGGGCGCAGATTGCCGATCAGCGGCGTGCGGCCCATCACCCGCTCCGCGTCGTCCAGGTCGAAGGCGATCCCCGCCTCGTTGGCGATGGCGCACAGGTGCATGGCCGCGTTGGTCGACCCGCCCGTGGCCGCGACGATGGCGCAGCCGTTCTCGATCGCCCTGCGGGTCACGATCTCGCGCGGGCGGGGGCCGCCGCGGGCCAGCAACTCCATCGCCAGGACCCCCGCCCGGCGGGCGAGGCCGTCGCGGGCGGCGTGGACGCCGGGCATCATGGCCGAGCCCGGGACGGCGATGCCGATCGCCTCGGCCACCATCGCCATGGTGTTGGCGGTGAACTGGCCGGCGCAGGCGCCCGCGGTCGGCTTGCACGCCATCTCGAGTTCGCGGAGCGTCGCCTCGTCCATCTCCCCGGTCATCACGGCGCCCACCGCCTCGTAGGCGTCGAGCACCGAGACGTCGCGCCCGCGCCAGCGGCCCGGCAGCGCGCTGCCGCCGTAGAGGAAGACCGACGGCACGTCGCAGCGCACCATCGCCATGATGACGCCCGGCAGCGTCTTGTCGCAGCCGCCGAGCCCCACGAGCGCGTCGTAGGCGTGGCCGTGGACCACGGCCTCGATCGAATCCGCGATGATCTCGCGCGAGACGAGGGAGAACTTCATCCCCTCGTGGTTCATGCCGATCCCGTCGGAGACGGCGACGGTCGTGAACTCCCGCGGGGTGCCGCCGGCCTCGGCCACGCCCTGCTTCGCGGCCTCGGCCTGCCGGGCGTGGGTCATGTTGCAGGGCGTCGTCTCGCCCTTCATCGACACCACGCCCACCATCGGCTTCGCGATGGCCGCGTCGTCGAGGCCCATCGCCCGCATGAACGCCCGGTGGGGCGTCCGGTCGATGCCGTCGGTCGTGATGCGGGACCGCAGAGGCCGTTCCGGTGGGGCGGTGGACAAGGGCGGCGGGTCCTGACGTGCGATGCCGGGCGGGCGTGCGATAAGATGTCACGCTCCCGCCCGTTTGCAAACGCCCGATGCCGGACCCGCCGCCGGCCTCAGAACGCCGTCGGGGCGCCCTTGGCCACCTCGGCCCCGGCAGCGAACAGGTCGCGGATCCCGGCGTCGGTGACGATGTCGAGGCCCGCGTCCTCCTGCGCCTCGGCGAGGTATGCCTCCGGGGCGCTCGTCCGGACCGTGCGGTGGCCGGTTGCATACCATCGGTGCCAGGGCGCACGCCGTCCGTCGACCCCCCCGCTCCCTGGCGGACCCGGATCACGGACACCGGGCAGTGCGCCTCCGCCACCACCTTGGTCGACACGCTGCCGAGGTGGCGGCGCATCGCCGACGACGAGCGGGCGCGGGACGTGCGGGCCCGTCAGGCGCCGGAGGATCATCGCCACGGCCGGCGGTCCGGCAGGGCGTAGAACAGCGCGGGCACGCGGGTGTGGCCGCACACGACGGTCCCCGCCGCCGTCGCCGAGGACCCGGCCGAAATGCGCGATGGTCTCCTTCACCATGGCGTTCACGTCGGCGGCGATCGCCACGTCGGCGCGGATGAAGCGGGCGGTTCCGCATCGCGGCGTTCCTAGAAACACGCAATCTTGCCGTAACACTGTTGCGAAACCCTCTCGCATCCGAAGGAGATGAACGGAATGAAAATGATGCGAATTGAAAAGATCGGCGCGCTGTCGGCGTGCCTCCTCATCGCGGCGTGCGTCGGCGGGGCGCAAGTGAGCCAGCCGCCGCCCGGCGCTCAGAAGCTCTCAGCCGGGGAGATCGCTGAGCTGCTCAAGCGCGAGCTGCTGCTGGAGGATGGTTTTGACGGTGGCAGCTCCTACCGCACCTGGCCGAACGGCCGATTGTTGGGGACAAGCCGCACCTACACCAACAAGCAGGTGGAAGGGGCCTGGAAGCTGGAAGGCGACAAGCTTTGCACCCGATGGGGCGGCGATCCCTTCAATTGCTACCCGCTCTATCGTCTCGCCGCAGCCACCTACTATACGGACGTCCCGGAGCAGGAGCCGCGTCAGAACACTCTCACCCTGCGATGAAGGTTCTGTTGATCGAGCATGATCCGGTCGGGTGCCAGGGCGCGGACGGCGGCCGCCACGGCCTCGGTCGCCTCCCGGCTCGCGTGCGGGTCTGTCAGGACGGCGATGCGCATGGGAACCGGAGAGTGCCCGACGGCAGACGCCCGCGACAACCATTCCCCCCAATGGGCGTGCGTCTTTTCGGTGTAACCCGGATGAAATAAAACTGTCTCGTTCTCGGCACGTGCGCACCATAGTGTCCGCCTCCCCATTTCCAGGAGGCGTCCCGATGAAGTCCTTCCTCGCCGGTGCGATCGGCGGTCTCGCGCTCGCGGTCGCGGCCACGATCCCCGCCGCCCAGGCCCAGAACCGGCCGGTCGTCGTCTACACCGCGTTCGCCGACGGCGTGAACGCGCTGGCGGCGGCCTACAAGGCGCAGACCGGAACCGAGGTTCAGGTGGTGGCCGCCGGTTCCGGCGAGCTGGTGCGCCGCGTCCAGGCCGAGAGCGCGCGCCCGCTGGGCGACGTCATCGTCTCGGTCGGCGGCGAGGCGATCGACGCGGCGCCCCAGCTCTTCGCCCGCTACGAGCCGGCCGGGGCCGACAGGATCCTGCCGTCGATCCGGGTCAGCCAGAACTGGATCCCCTTCTCGGTCACGCTGTCGACGACGGTCATGGTGAACACCCGCCTCGTCCCGGCGAACGAGATCCCGACCACCTGGCGCGAGCTGGCCGATCCCAAGTGGAAGGGCAAGATCGCCTTCGCCGGTGCCGACCGCTCGGGCTCCGCGCTGCAGCAGCTGATGCAGATCCTCCACGTCTTCGGCGAGCGCGAGGGCTGGGAGCTGTTCGGCAAGATGTTCGACAACTTCGTGGTCACCGGCAGCTCGAGCGTGGTTCCCCGCGGCGTCGCCCAGGGCGAGTACGCGATCGGCCTGACGCTGGAGGACTTCGCCCAGCGCTTCATCGACGGCGGCTCGCCGGCGCAGATCGTCTACCCGCGCGAGGGCATCTCCTTCGCCGCCGACGCCATGGCGCTCATCGCCAACGGCCCGAACGCGGACGGCGGGCGCCGCTTCCTCGACTTCGTCGCCTCGCCCGCGGGTCAGGAGATCATCGTGAAGCAGTTCGGTCGCCGGCCGATCCGCTCCGACGTCGCCGGCCCGCCGAACGCGCGCCCGGCCGATCAGCTTCCGGTCAACAACTTCAGCGCCGAGTGGTCGAACGCCAACAACAAGCCCATCCTCGACCGCTACAACCGGCTCGCCCGCCGGTGACGCACGCGATGGTCGACGCGGTCGCCGCCTCCGCCGCCCATCTCCGGGTGGCGGAGGTGAGGAAACGGTTCGGCGACTTCACGGCGTTGGGCGGCGTCGACCTGACCGCCGCGCGGGGCGAACTCGTCACCCTCCTGGGCCCGTCGGGCTGCGGGAAGACGACGCTGCTCCGCGTCGTGGCGGGCTTTCTGACGCAGGATTCCGGGTCCGTCGTCGTCGGCGGCCGGACGAT
>JBIJED010000183.1:0-6050 GCA_044343785.1 Azospirillales bacterium
GGAGAACCACCACAGGAACGTCGCCGCCAGGACGGGGATGCCGAACTCGGCCACCGGACCGTCGCCCCGCCTACCAGGCCGGCGCCAGCCGGATCCGGCTGGGCAGCGCGTTGGAGACGGTGGGAAGGACGTAGAGGCGGGCGAACACCGCCGCCGCCTTCAGCGCCAGCGCCGCATGCTTCACCCGGCCGACGACGCCACCCTGTTCCTTGGCCGCGATGCGCGCCTCGGTGATCGTCCACAGCGTGTGGAGACCCTCGCGGAACGTCGGGTTGTCGATGTCGAGGGTGAAGGGGAAGACCTGCCGGGTGATCTCGTTGCAGATGCGGAAGACCTCGTAGTCGTAGTCGGTCGGGTCGTAGCCCACCGCCTCGTGGAAGGCCGGCCGCAGATGGTCGCGCACGTACATCGTGGCGTAGACCGCCAGCAGGAAGAACCGGATCCAGAGCTTGTTCAGACCCGTGAGCAGGTTCGGGTTCGCCCGCATGACGAGGGCGAAGGCCTCGCCGTGGCGGAACTCGTCGTTGCACCAGCTCTCGAACCACTTGAAGATCGGGTGGAAACGCTTCTCCGGGTGCCGCTCGAACTGGCGGAAGATCGTGATGTAGCGGGCGTAGCCGATCTTCTCCGACAGATAGGTCGCGTAGAAGATGAACTTCGGCTTGAAGAAGGTATACTTCTTGACCTTCGTCAGGAAGCTCATGTCAACGCCGATCCCGAAGTCCTTCAGGATGTCGTTGATGAAGCCGGCGTGCCGGCCCTCGTCGCGCGCCATGTGCGCGAAGAGTTCCTTGATCTCCTCGTTCTTCAGCCGCTTGCGCGCCTCGGCGTAGAGGACGCAGCCCGAGAACTCGGCCGTCAGCGAGCTGACGAGGAAGTCCACGAACTCCTTGCGCAGTTCCGGCGACAGCGTCTCCAGATCGAAGTCGAAGTCCTCGGTGCGCTTGAAGTGGTTGCGGTTCTCGTCGCGGCGGAGCTCCGCCATGACGGTGTCCCACTCCGCGCGCACGCTGTCGATGTTCAGCCGGTCGAGGGCCGCGAAGTCGGTGGTGTAGAAGCGCGGACTGAGGAGGGTGTCCTCGCGCGCCATGTCGGTGGTGGTCTGGGGGCCGCAGCCGCCTTCGATCGGCATGGTCAGGCCCTCCCCTCGGAGAAGCTGACCTCGTAGAGCTCGGTCAGGCCCAGATAGGCCAGCGCGCGGATCCACGTGCGCTCGAGGGCGCCGGCGCGGGTCACGGTGGCGCGGCAGTGGAGCACCCGCTTGGTGCCGAAGGGCACCTCGCCCGGCGCGCCGTGCACGAGCACGCTGTCGCCGGCCTGCACCTCGACCCCGTCGAGGTCGACGTGGGCGTGGAGCCGTTCCTGGGTGTTCTCGAGATCGACGGTGCAGGGCACGTCGAACGTGCGCCTTCCCCGGTCACCGGTGGTGGTGTGCATGGACAATCTTGCCTCCCGTCAAGGTGCCATGAGCCGCGCGAAGGCGGCGGAATTGTCGGGGCCGAAGACCCCGACATCGACGACCCGACCCGTGAGGGGGTCGGTGAGCAGGAACCGCCCGTCGGCGTGGCGGCTCAGGACGAAGGGGGTCTCGGCGCCCATGTCGCTGCGGCGGCGTTCGCGGGCGAAGCCGCGCAGCACGCCGCGGACGAAGCCGCCGGCCCCCGGTGGGACGGTCTGGACCGTCCGGCCCGTCCGCGCGTCGGTGACGATCACCGAGCCGTCCGCGCCGTCGGCGAAATGGAGTTCGCGCTGGGCGACCGTCGCCGCCGTCGTGCCGCCCTGTCCGCCGTCGCGCCACAGGACCGCGGCCAGGAGCGAGGCGGCGATGAGGGCGGCGCCGACGAGGATCGCGGCGGGCGGAAAGGTGCGGTCGGCGGCGGCGGTGGTCATGCGTGGGCGTCCCTGAGCGCGGGTTCGGACATGGGTCGGGCGGCGGGCTGGGCCTGCGGCCGGGCGGGTGTCGCCGCGGGGACGGTCGCGGGGGCGGTCGCCGTGGCCGTCGCGGCATGGGCCGCCAGGGCGTCGGCCAGGATGCGGGCGACCCGATCCGGCTCGCGGACGGCGCGGAGCATCGGCTCGGGCCGCCCCATCTTCCACGGCCGCACGTACGGCCACATCATGATGGTGGAGACCCGCTCCTTGCCGCCCATGACGATCGGGATGTCGCCGGTGCCGTCGGAATGATGCCGAAGCGCCGCCGACGTCACCTTCGCGAAGGGCAGGTTGACCGCCATCGGCAGCGCCACCCCCGCCCGGACGACGATCCGACGGTCGGTGACCGTGAAGACCGTCGAGCGGGCGTTCAGCCACGCCAGCAGCGTGAGCACGCCCGTCGCCAACAGCCCGAGGGGCAGGATCCAGAGGACGGCCTGAGCCGCCTCACCGATCCCGCCGCCGTCGTGGACCGCAACCGCGGCCTGCCACACGACGAGCAGGCCGAAGTAGACCAGCACGGCGCGGACCTTGAAGGCCCGCATCGCCAGGGACCGCCAGTCGGGCGACCCCTGCCACAGGATCCGTTCGCCCTTGGGCGGAACGCCCGGCAGGCCGCGGATGACCTCGCCGTCGTGCTCGTTCACAGCAGCGGCTCCGACCGGTCCTTGGTGGCGTAGAAGTAGCCACCGCCGAAGTAGGCGGTGATCTTGTCCTCCTCCAGCTTGGTCACGATGTCGGGGTTCGCGATCCCCGGGACGTGTGCGAACTGGTGGGCGAGCAGCGCGCCGGTGCGGACGAGGCGCATGTCGCGGTCGATCTTGGCCATCGTCAGCGGCACGAGGACCCGGCGGGTGCCGCCGTCGACCGTGATCTCGGTCTCCAGATAGCGGACGCCGAGCTCCGACATGTCGATCCAGAGGTCGCGGACCACGCCGGCCGGCTTCCGGTCGGCCGCGATCACCGTCATGCCGATGGGGCTCACGTCCTCCTCGGCCACCGAATGCTCGGGCGAGGTGCGCATGGGGATGATGCGGGGCTTGCCCTCGCCGGTCGTGTCCGGCTTGTCCTCGCGGAGCGCATAGGCGGCCGGGCCGATGGCGTCGCGCAGCGGATCGCCGAGCGGGATGAGCGGCGAGCCGGGCCACGGCTGCGGCGCGACGGCGCCCAGCGGCGGCTCGGCCGTGTTGCCCGGAGGGGCGAGATAGTCCCGGCCGTCCTCGAGGCGGAAGGTCTTGGGATCGGGCACCGCCGGCCAGCCCTGGACCTTCACCCGACCCGACCGCCGGTCCTCGGCGATCAGCGGATACCCCTCCCGCTTGTTCTCGCGGTGCAGGTAGGCGATGAGCCCCGCGAAGAACACCCAGAACGCGTAGAGGGCGACCTGCGCGACGTCGATGTGGGAAGTGATGGCGCCGTACTCCATGGGAAACCTCCGCGTTTGGCGCGACTAGCCCGGGAACTCGGCGAGGCCGAACCGGGACTTGGACCGGGGATCGGTCGCCGTCCGCACGAGCGGACCGATGGCGACCAGGGTGGCGAACAGAAGTGCGATCTCGAGATGGTAGACGACGGCGTAGCCGACCGAGGCGTCGGCCAGCGCCGGCCCCAGCGCGCCCGTCGCGGCGACGTCGCCGACCAGGTCGCGGACGACGCCGCCGAAGGCGATGGCGGCACCCGCGGCCGTGGCCTGCACCGCACCCCAGGCGCCGAGCGCGAGACCGGCCTCGCCCTCGGAGGCGAGGCCCATGGCGGCGGTGAGCGTGCCGACGGAGAAGAGGCCGCCGCCCAGGCCGATCAGGACCGTGCCGACCCGGAACAGGGTCGGCGAGCCGAGCGGGCTCGACAGGACGATGATGGAGAAGGCCGCGATCCCCACGAGGGCCCCCAGCGCCGCGAGGCGGAAGGGATCGCCGCCGCGGCCCAGCCGCCGCGCGGCGTAGGCGAAGCCGACGAGGGTGCCCGCCGCCATCAGCGCGGTGAGCGTGGTCGTCTGCGCGACGTTCAGGCCGAGGACCTGCGCCCCGTAGGGCTCCAGCAGGATGTCCTGCATGCTGAAGGCCGCGGTGCCGAGGCCGACGGCGACCAGCACCCGCGACGAACGGCCCGCGGCCCGGAACCGGGCCCAGCGCTCGGCGAAGCGGGGCCGCGGCAGGTGCGGGGCGGTGAGCGCCGGACGGCGCGGCTCCTGCTTCCAGAGCGCGATCACGTTCAGGACCATGGTGACCGCGGCCGCGCCCTGGATCACCTGGATGAGCTTGACCGCGCCGAAATCCTGCAGCAGCCAGCCGAAGGCGGTGGAGGAGGCGACCATGCCGACCAGCAGCATCACGTAGAGGAGTGCGACCACCCGCGGGCGCTTGCCCTCGGGTGCCAGGTCCGTGGCGAGCGCCAGGCCCGCGGTCTGCGTCGTGTGGACGCCGGCGCCGACGAGGAGGAAGGCGAACGCCGCCCCCAGTTGTCCCGCCAGCGGGGGCGCGTCGGTGTCGCCCGACAGCAGCAGGAGCGCGAACGGCATGATGGAGAAGCCGCCGAACTGCATCAGCGTGCCGAACCAGATGTAGGGCACCCGGCGCCAGCCGAGCAGCGAGCGGTGCGTGTCGGAGCGGAAGCCGACCAGCGCCCGGATCGGGGCGAACAGGACGGGCAGCGAGACCATCAGCGCGACGAGCCACGTCGCCACGCCCAGTTCCACGATCATCACGCGGTTCAGCGTGCCGTTCAAAAGGACCAGCGCCATCCCGACCGACACCTGGAACAGCCCGAGGCGCAGCAGCCGGCCGAGCGGCAGGTCCGCCGTCGCCGCGTCGGCGAAGGGGAGGAGCCGGGGGCCGATGCGCATCACCATGCGGACGCCGATGTCGCGGAAGGCGCTCATTCGCGGACGAGCTCCATCGCCTGCGAGGTGTAGAAGCCGCTCGCCACCCGCTCGGTGCGGTCCGCCCGCAGGCCGAGCGGACCGACCGTCGCCGAGAGGCGGGCGCGCAGCGTGCGCTCCGACACCGGCTCGATCGCCGGCGAGCGGTCGCCGCGGGGGAAGAGCTTGCCCGCCGCGTGCATCGCCGAGAGGAGCGGCGTGCGCGGGGCGAAGGTGAAGAGGATCGAGCCGCGGGTTCGCCCGGCGAGGCCGGCCAGCGCGCCCGCGATGTCGCCGGCGTTGTAGTGGATGAGGCTGTCCATCGCGACCACGTGGTCGAACGATCCCAGCCGCACGTCGGTCATGTCGCCGACGTAGAAGGCGACCGACCCCGGTCCGATGTCGCGCGGCAGCCGCTCCTGCGCGAGGCCGACGAGGGTGGGCGACAGGTCGATCGCCACCACCTCCGCGCCGCGCCGCGCGGCCTCGACCGCGAAGAGCCCGGTGCCGCAGCCGGCGTCGAGGATGCGGTGGCCCGACAGGTCGGCCGGCAGCCAGGAGAGCAGCGTCGCGCGCATCCGGTCGCGCCCCGCCCGCACCGTGGCGCGGACGCGGCTGACCGGCGCGTCGGTCGTCAGCCGCGACCAGGCCTCGACCGCCGTGCGGTCGAAATAGTGCTCGAGCTGGCCGCGCCGCTCGACGTAGGTGCCGGTGAGGACGGGGACGTGGTGGCGGAGCGTCATGGCCGGCCTCAGTCGAAGCCGAGGAGATCGAAGATCTCCCGGTCCTTGAGGGGGGCCGGCGCCTTGGGCTCCGTGCCCGCCCACAGCGTGGCGGCGAGCTTCAGGTAGCTCTGCTTCACGGCCTCCAGCTCGGGCGAACTCTCCATCTCGAAGAGCGTCGCCTTCTTCAGCCGCGACCGCCGGATGACGTCGAGATCGGGGAAGTGGGCGAGCCGGTCCATGCCGACCGCGGCCGTGTACTTGTCGATCTGGTCGGTGCCGGCCGAGCGGTTGCACACCACGCCGCCGAGCCGCACGCCGTAGTTCTTCGCCTTCGCCTGGATGGCCGCGACGATGCGGTTCATGGCGAAGATCGAGTCGAAGTCGTTGGCGGCGACGATCACCGCCCGGTCGGCATGTTGCAGCGGGGCCGCGAAGCCGCCGCACACCACGTCGCCCAGCACGTCGAAGATGACGACGTCGGTGTCGTCGAGCAGGTGGTGCTCCTTCAGGAGCTTCACCGTCTGTCCGACCACGTA
>JBIJED010000310.1:0-4522 GCA_044343785.1 Azospirillales bacterium
AACCACGTCGCCTGGTCGAACTGCTCGAGGCGCGCGTTGATGCCGACCGCGCGCATCTGCTGGACCGCCACCTCCATCATCGACTTGCAGTCGACGAAGTTGGGCGGGGCCACGGTGATGGCGAAGCGCCAGCCGCCATCGCGGCGCGGCAGGCCCGCCTGATCGAGGAGCTGTTCGGCCTTCGCCCGGTCGAACGCCGGGAATTTCGCGTCGCGGTTGATCCAGTCCTTCTGGCTCTCGATCGACGCCCAGGCCGACGGCGTCCACAGGCCGGCGAAGGCGAGGCGGTTCATCGCGTCGCGGTCGATCGAATGCGCGATCGCCTGGCGGACCAGAGGATTGTCCAGCGGCGGCCGGGCGAGGTTCAGCTGCATGTCGCGGCTGAAGTGCGACGGCGTGAAGACGACCTTCACCCGCGGGTCGCGCTGCAGCGCGGCCACTTCCGCCAGCGGCGGCGCGTAGTCGTAGGGCAGGAACTGCAGGCGCCCGGCGTCGAACTCGGCGCGCGCCACGTTCACGTCCGGCACCGCGCGGTAGACGAGGCGGTCGACCGCCGTCCGCGGGCGGAAGTAGTCGGTGTTCGCCTCCAGCTCGACCGGCTGGCCGCGCTCCCAGCGCACGAACCTGAACGGGCCCGACCCGATCGGGGCGTTCACGTGGGGGCCCGTCTCGAACCCGTCCTGCCCTTCCCAGAGGTGCCTGGGATAGATCTTCGCGGTCCAGTTCGAGATCTGGGCCAGCATCGGGACGAACCCGACCTCGGGCTCGACCAGCTCGATCACGAGCGTATGGTCGTCCGGGACCCGGATCTCCTTCACGCTCTTCAGAACGGCGAAGGACGGGTACTTCTTCCGGATGATCGTGTCGTAGGTGAACTTCACGTCGTGCGCGGTGACGGGCTTGCCGTCGTGGAACTTCGCGTTCTCGTGCAGCTTGAACGTGATGATCTTGGTGTCGGCGCTGACCGCCCAGCTCTTCGCGAGGTCGCCGTAGGCCGCCGTGCCCTTCACGATGCCCCAGTCCATCGCGACGAGATGGCTGTAGACGTTCGACCCGGGCCCGAACGCGTGCGGATCCGACGCGAAGTTGGGACTGAGGGTCCGGGGTTCGCCTGTCTGGGGGACCACGAGGGTCGCCGGCGCCTGCTGCGCGCCGGCCGTCGCGGCGACCGTGACCAGGGTCGCGGCGACCAATCCGCCGATGAACCGCATGACACGCTCTCCTGTCCGTTTCCGGCACCCGCCGGATCGTTGATTTGCCCGCAGTGAGACGACGGTTGACGGTCTAAATGTATACCGACTGTCGCGGGCCGGACGGGGCGTGTCAATGGTTTCGCATGCGAAGGGACAGCTTGACGGGACCGGTGACGGACCACGGCGGCGGCAAGGACGGCGCCGACGGGCCCCTCAGATCCGCATGTCCGTCGGCACCCGCGGCAGGAGCGGCGCGCGGAGACGGCGCAGCACCGTCTCGACGTTCGCGATCGCGTTGACGGGCGCGAGGTTCGCGAGGCAGTCGTCGAGGATCGCGTGGCAGTTCAGAAGCGCGGTGACATAGTGGCCCAGCGTCCAGAAGACGTCGTGAACCTCGGTCAGGTACCGCTGCATCGTCGCCGGGTTGTTCCGCTCGAGGAAATCTTCGATCGCCTGATCGTACCGGCGGAAGATGGTCTGGCACTGCCTGTTGTGTTCGAGGAAACGGCGGAGCACCTCCCGCCGAAGCGTCGCGACCTCCTCGACATAGGTCGGATCGACCTGCCGCGCGTCGCGCGGACGGTCCGCGATCTCGGACAGATAGCCCGTGATCGCCGCCGACACGCCCTCGGTCTCCGAGAACAGGTGCTCGTAGAAGCCCACGCCGCGGATGGCGAAGAGGATGCGGGCATGCTCCGTCTCGTCACGGATGCCGAGCGCCATCAGCACGCGCGACCAGATCTCGGTCTTCGGATCCCAGAGGCTGTCGAGGATGCGAAGGGCGACCTGCGTGTCGTCTGCGGCCTGCCCACGGAACGCCCTGCGCAGGATGCCGGAGAACCGCCGGGCGACGCACGCCTTGACCCCCTTCTCCTCGTCCGGCTTCAGGACGATGAACCCGTCGGGCAGCGGCCGTGCCGCGAGTTCGAAGCGGATCTTCAGGAGGAACGGATCGAGCGAAGGGAGATCGTCGATGGTGTTCAGCGTCGCGATGTCCTGGTGGTCCCGCTCCGCCCGGTCGACCGACCGGAGGCCGGCGACCTCCGTCAGGATCGTGTCGAAGTTCTTCTGCCCGAGGTAGCAAGCATAGCCGCCGTTCATCGGGTTGGCGGGGTCGTCGGGAATGAAGATGCCGGTCTCGATGGGGCGGGCGGAGGACGTCGCCGCGACGACGCGATCCGAACGACCGGCGTCGGCCTCGACCTCGAACTTCGGGAACTTGAAGACGATGGACCGGTCGAGAAGGTTGTTGTTGAACAGTCCCGGCGGCGTCTTGCGACTGGCCAAGTTCAACGATGTGCTGCTGCTCCCGCGGACGACGCGGAACAGCATGGGGTTCTCTTTGGTCTTGCGGGTCGGGCGGCGAAGGTACATTTGCTGAGCTCATCGAAGCGTGCGGCTTTTCCTGCTGAAACCAACGCAAGGCCACATATTTCGAACTTGTCATGACTCAGGGTTGCGCGCAACCTCGCTCGACGGTCCCGCCTCGATTTTCCCCCTCCGGTCGCGCAGGGGCGCGTCCGTCCCGGCCGGTCTTGTCGGCGCCCCGCGGGGGCTCTAGCGTACCGGCATGCAGACCGCCTGGCCCAGCTATCTCGTCCGTCCCGACCCCGGCGACCCGCGCCTCACGCGGACGATCGAGGGGCAGGACCAGACGGGCGCGCCCGTCAGCGTCGCCGTCACGGTGGAGCGGCCGCTCACCCTCTATCTGAACGGCCGGGAGATCGTCACGATGATGACGATCGGCGACCATCCGGAGGAGCTGGCGCTGGGCTATCTCCTGAACCAGAACATGCTGCTGCCCGGCGACGCGGTGACGGCGATCCAGCACGATCCCGAACTCGACGTCGTCGTGGTGCGGACCGACCGCCAGACCGACTACGAGGAGAAGCTGAAGCGCCGCACGCTCACCTCGGGCTGCGCCCAGGGCACGGCGTTCGGCGACATGATGGAGCGATTCGCGGGCGTCGTGCTGCCGAAGGCCGAACTCCGGACGTCCTGGCTCCACCAGCTCACGCGCAAGATCAACACCACGCCGTCGCTCTATCTGGCGGCCGGCGCCATCCATGGCTGCGTGCTCTGCCGCGCGGGCGACCCGCTCGTCTACATGGAGGACGTCGGCCGCCACAACGCGGTCGACAAGATCGCGGGCTGGATGTTCCGCAACCGCGTCGATCCGGCGGACAAGATCTTCTACACCACCGGCCGCCTGACCTCGGAGATGGTGATCAAGACGGTGCAGATGGGCATCCCGGTGCTCGTCTCGCGCTCGGGCTTCACGGTCTGGGGCGTCGAACTCGCCCGGCAGGCGGGGCTGACGCTCGTGGGGCGGGCGCGCGGGCGGCGGTTCGTGGCGCTGGCCGGCCTGGAACGGATCGTCCACGACCTCGACCCCGCGGCGGCCGAGGACGAGCCGGAGGCCGCGCGCCGCAAGGGAGCCCGCGATGACGACTGACGCGCCCGTGGGCGTGCTTCTGGCCGGCGGCCTCGCGCGTCGCATGGGCGGCGGCGACAAGGGGCTCCGGACGGTCGGCGGCGTGGCCATCCTCGACCGGGTGGCGGCCCGGCTGCGGCCGCAGGTCGCGACGCTGATCGTGAACGCCAACGGCGATCCGGCGCGCTTCGCGGGGCTGGGCGCCGCCGTCGTGCCGGACGATTTGGCGGACCGGCCGGGACCGCTGGCCGGCGTGCTGGCCGCGCTCGACTGGGCGGCGGCGAACGTGCCCGGCGCAACCCACGTCGTCAGCGCCCCGACCGACGGCCCGTTCCTCCCGCCCGACCTCGTCGCCCGGCTGGAGGCCGCCCGCGCCGCGGCCGGGGTGCCGCTGGCCTGCGCCCGGTCGGACGGTCGGGCACACCCCGTCGTGGCGCTCTGGGCGGTCGCGCTGCGCAACGATCTCCGCCGCGCGCTGACGGTCGAGGGGCTGCGCAAGATCGACGCCTGGACCGCCCGGCACGGCATCGCCCACGCCGACTGGCCGGTCGAGCCCTGGGATCCCTTCTTCAACGTCAATTCGCCCGACGAGCTGGCCGCGGCCGAGGCCGTCCTCGCCGCCCACCCGGCTGCGTGAGGGCGCGTCGGCGCATTGCCCCGACGGGCCGGTTTGCCTATATCTCCGGCGTGGGGCCGGGTCCGCGCGGACCCGGGCGGGAAGGGAACGGAACCATGCAGACCATCCTCGTGTCGTGCCTCGTCGCCGTCGTCATCGCGGTGGGCGCCGCGGTCGTGCTCGACCGGGTGAACCGCCCGGCCGAGGTCGCCTTCGCGACGACCAGCGTCCGCAACTGACGCGACGTCAGAGGACCGCGTCGAAGGGCAGGACCCAGAC
>JBIJED010000185.1:0-5961 GCA_044343785.1 Azospirillales bacterium
CCAGTGGGGCTATGCGACGAACCCGAACATGGCCGCGGTGATCATGGTCGGCCTCGGCTGCGAGGGGTTCCAGATCGCCCGCTGGAAGGACCTCTACGGGATCGAGGAGGGGGAGCGCTTCCGCACCTTCACGATCCAGGAGGTCGGCGGCACGAGGAAGACCGTCGAGGCGGGCGTCGCCGCCATCCGCGAGATGCTGCCCGCCGCCGACGCCGCCCGGCGGGAGACGGTTCCCGCGTCGGAACTGATGCTGGCGCTCCAGTGCGGCGGGTCGGACGGCTATTCGGGCATCACCGCGAACCCGGCGCTGGGGGCGGCGGTCGACAGACTCGTCCGCCACGGCGGCACGGCCATCCTGTCCGAGACGCCGGAGATCTACGGGGCGGAACACCTGCTGACCCGCCGCGCCGCGACGCCCGAGGTGGGTGAGAAGCTCGTGGGCATGATCCGGTGGTGGGAGGACTACACCGCCCGCAACCGGATGGAGATGAACAACAATCCGTCCCCCGGCAACAAGGCGGGCGGGCTGACCACCATCCTCGAGAAGTCGCTGGGTGCCGCGGCCAAGGGCGGCACCACGACGCTGCGCGGCGTCTTCCACTACGCCGAACCGGTGACCGCCAGGGGCTTCGTTTACATGGACACGCCCGGCTACGACCCGGTCTCGGCCACGGGACAGGTGGCGGGCGGGGCGAACGTTCTGTGCTTCACGACGGGGCGCGGATCGGCCTACGGCTGCAAGCCGACGCCGTCGATCAAGCTCGCCACCAACACGCCGATCTACGAGAAGATGATCGACGACATGGACATCAACTGCGGCGACGTGCTGGACGGCGTCTCCATCGAGGCGAAGGGGCAGGAGATCTTCGGGACGATCCTCAGGGTCGCCTCGGGCGAGCGGTCGAAGTCTGAGCAGCTCGGCTACGGCGACGCGGAGTTCGTGCCCTGGACCGTCGGGGCGACGATGTGACGGACCAACGAGGCCGAACGGGGGAAGCGGGACGATGACGGACCGGGTGCTGGAGGGGCTCTCGGCGGTGGTGACCGCCGCGGGGCAGGGCATCGGGCGCGCGACGGCGATCGCCTTCGCCGAGGCCGGTGCGCATGTCGTCGCGACCGACCGCGACCGGGGGAAGCTGGACGGGCTTCCGGCCGGGGTCCGGGTCGAGGCGCTGGACGTGACGGACACGGCGGCGGTCGCCCGCTTCGCCGCCGGGGTGCCGGCCCCCGCGATCCTGTTCAACTGTGCGGGCGTCGTCCACGGCGGCACCGTCCTCGACGCGACGGACGCGGACCTCGATTTCGCCTTCGACCTCAACGTGAAGGGGGCCTGGCGCACCATCCGCGCCTTCCTGCCGGGCATGATCGCGGCCGGCGGCGGCACGATCATCAACATCGCCTCGGTCGCCTCCTCCGTCATCGCGGTGCCGAACCGCTGCGTCTACGGCACGACCAAGGCCGCGCTGATCGGCCTGACCAAGTCGGTCGCGGCCGATTACGTGACCGGGAACATCCGCTGCAACGCCATCTGCCCGGGGACGGTCGAGACGCCGTCGCTGCACGACCGGATGCGGGCGACCGGCGACATGGACGCCGCGCGCGCCGCCTTCGTCGCGCGCCAGCCGATGGGGCGCCTCGGCACGGCGGAGGAGATCGCCGCCATGGCGCTCTATCTCGCCAGTCCCGCGGCCTCCTACGTCACCGGCCAGGCGTTCGTCATCGACGGCGGATGGGCGAACGTCTGAGGTCGAAGACGTGCAAGTTCCGTTTGCTTCGGGCCGATCCGATCCCCATTTTCGCAAAGGTCGGATCAGCTCTGGGGTCCACGGCCTTCACGCTTCGCGCCTGCGGTCACGTCCCATTGGTCATTCGATGCCCGCAGCGCTCCTTGCAGTGGGCAACGTCCCGGACGGAGGTTCGCGATGGCGACCGGTACCGTGAAGTGGTTCAACAGCACCAAGGGCTATGGCTTCATCGCGCCCGACGACGGCACGGCGGACGTCTTCGTCCACATCTCCGCGGTCGAGCGGTCGGGGATCGGCAACCTCCGTGACGGCCAGAAGCTGTCGTTCGACACCGAGCGCGACCCCCGCAAGGGCAAGAGCTCGGCGATCAACCTGAAGGCCCTCTGACGACGAGGGCCGGGCGTCCCGCGACGCCCGGCCGCGCCGTCCCGACGGGCAGGAGCACAGATGGCCAAGGAAGACCTTATCGAGTCCGAGGGCGTGGTGACCGAGGTGCTGCCCGACGCGCGCTTCCGCGTGCGGCTGGAGAACGGGCACGAACTCATCGCCTACGCCGCGGGTCGCATGAAGCGGAACCGCATCCGCGTGATCGCCGGCGACCGGGTGACGGTCGAGCTGACCCCGTACGACCTGACCAAGGCGCGGATCAACTTCCGCCACAAGGACACGTCGGCGGCCCCCATGGCGCCACGCCAGCCGTTCCGGCGGCGCTGACGTCCACGGTCGCATGAACCCTCATCCATTTCGGGTGCAGGGTCGCCCCGGCTGACTTATCGTTCCCCTGGAACGACGGTCACCCGGGGGAAGCCGTGAGCGCATCGACCCACTTCAGCGAGACCTACATCGAGGCGCGGGACAAGTTCCGCGCCGCCCTTGCCGCGTCCGGCGGCCGGCTGCGCGAAAGCGTGCGCCATCCGCTGAAGGGGCCGGGGGGCGAGGATCTCCACACCGATGTCGCGTGGATCGGCCCCGACCGGCCCGACAGCCTGCTGGTGCTCGTGACCGGCGTCCACGGGGTCGAGGCCTATTGCGGGGGCGGCTGCCTCACCGGCTGGCTCGCCCGCGACCACTTCGCACGCCAGGCCGGGCCGCGGACGGCCGTCATGATCGTCCACGCGATCAACCCGTGGGGCTTCGCGCACAAGCGTCGGGTCAACGAGAACAACGTCGACCTGAACCGCAATTTCGTGCCGCACGACCGCCCCTATCCGGAGAACCGGCCCTACGCCGACCTCGCCGCCCACGTCGATCCGGCCGACTGGACGCCAGACGCGCTCGCGGCCCACGACAGGGCGATCGTCGACCATCACGGCGGGGCGGGCGCGGTGCGGATGGGCAAGGCCGTCCACGGCGGCCAGTACGTCAACCCCAAGGGCACGTTCTACGGCGGCACGAGCGCCGAATGGTCGAACACGACCTTCCGCCGCATCCTGCGCGACCATGCGCGCGGCCCCTCGGACGTGGCGCTGATCGACTATCACTCGGGCGGCGGCCACTGGGGCTACTTCGAACTGTTCATCGACGACAGCTTCGCCGGGCGGCCGACGCGGGGCTGGTTCGACAACGTGGTCTCGATCGCCGACGACAAGGTGATGTACGGCGAGGACGCGCAGTCGAACACGCCGGGCAACCTGATCTACAGCCTGCCCGAGGAACTGCCGGACGCGCGGACCACGATCTGCCTGACCGAGCTGCGCTGCGGCGCCGAATCGAGCATCGCCACCATCCGCGCGGAGAACTGGCTGATGCACCACGGCGATCCGGGGAGCCCGCAGGGCCTCGCCATCCGCCGCGAACTCTTCGAGCGCTTCAACCCCGCGGCGCCCGAGTGGCGGGCGATGCAGCTGGCCCAGTCGAACGCCTGCATCGGCGAGGCGTTGGCGGGGCTGGCCGTGGGCTGACGGGGGTCACGCCGCCATGCGCCGCCCGGTCTCCGCGTCGAACAGGTGCAGTTCGCCCGGTGCCGGGGCGAGGGGCAGGACGTCGCCGATCGCGACCCGGGCCGTGCCCGGGAGACGGGCGAGGATCGGGCCGGACGTGCCCTCGATCCGGCCGTGGACGACCGTGTCCGCGCCGAGCGCCTCGACCAGTTCCACCCGCAGCGCGATCGGGGTGGTGTGCGGCATCTCGGCCGCAGGATGCAGATGCTCGGGCCGCACGCCCAGCGTCACCGGCCGCCCGGCCGCGGCCGCACCCTCCGCCAGCGTGAAGGAGAGGCCTCCGTCGACGCCCACCGACCGGCCATCGGCGCCCATCCGGCCGGGCATGAAGTTCATGGCCGGCGCGCCGATGAAGCCGGCGACGAAGGTGCTGGCCGGCCGGCGGTAGACCTCGAGCGGCGTGCCCACCTGTTCGGCGACGCCGGCGTTCATCACCATGATGCGGTCGGCCAGCGTCATCGCCTCCACCTGGTCATGGGTGACGTAGAGGCTGGTGACGGACAGCTGGGCCTGCAGGCGCTTGATCTCCACGCGCATCTGGGTGCGCAGCTTGGCGTCGAGGTTCGACAGCGGCTCGTCGAACAGGAACACCTGCGGCTTGCGCACGATCGCCCGGCCCATGGCCACCCGCTGCCGCTGGCCGCCGGAAAGCTGGCGCGGCTTCCTGTCGAGGAAGGGGCCGAGTTCGAGGATGCGGGCCGCCTCCTTCACCGCGGCGTCGATCTCCGCCTTGGGCAGGCCCTTGATCTTCAGCCCGTAGGCCATGTTCTCGTACACGCTCATGTGCGGGTAGAGCGCGTAGTTCTGGAACACCATGGCGATGTTCCGGTCCTTCGGCTCCAGGTCGTTCACGACCCGCCCGCCGATCGCGATCTCGCCCTTCGTGATCGCCTCCAGCCCCGCGACCATGCGCAGCAGCGTGCTCTTCCCGCAGCCCGATGGCCCCAGCATCACGAGGAACTCGCCGTCGGCGATCGCGCAGTCGATGCCCTTGATGACCTCGGTCTGCGCATAGGACTTGCGCACCGAGCGGATGTCGATGGTGGCCATGGGGCTCCCCGGTCACTTGTCGCTGTCGACGAGACCCTTCACGAAGGTCCGCATCATCGCGATCACGACGGCGACCGGCGGCAGCAGCGCCAGGATGGTCGTCGCCATGATCAGGTTCCAGTCGGTCTGCGCGTCCGACGTCCCCAGCATCTTGGTGATGCCGATGACGATGGTCTCCATCTCGCGGGTGGAGGTGACGAGCAGCGGCCAGAGGTACTGGTTCCAGCCGTAGATGAAGAGGATGACGAACAGTGCCGCGATGTTCGTGCGCGAGAGCGGCAGCACCACGTCGAAGAAGAAGCGCATCGGCCCGGCACCGTCGATCTTCGCCGCCTCGACCAGCTCGTCCGGGATCGTCAGGAAGAACTGGCGGAAGAGCAGCGTGGCCGTGGCCGAGGCGATCAGCGGCACGGTGAGGCCCGCGAAGGTGTTCACCATTCCGAGGTCCGAGATCACCTCGAACGTCGGCACGATGCGCACCTCCACCGGCAGCATCAGCGTGATGAAGATCATCCAGAAGAAGACCATCCGGCCCGGGAAGCGGAAGAACGCGACCGCATAGGCCGAAAGCAGCGAGATGACGATCTTCCCCACCGTGATGACCATCGCCATCACGAGGCTGTTCCACATCATCTGGCTGACGGGGACGTAGCTGATCCGCCCGCCGCGGTCGCCGAACAGCGCCTGATCGTAGTTGGCCCAGCCGTCGGGCCCGGGCACGAGCGGGAGCTGGCCCCGCCCGATGGTGCCCGCGTCCCAGGTGGAGCCCACGAGCGCCACGTAGATCGGGAAGGCGAAGACCGCCACGCCCAGGATCAGGACGAGGTGCGGGAACGCGTCGGCCCAGGAGCGGCGCGCGATCATCCGTAGTGCACCCGGCGCTCGACGAAGCGGAACTGCACGGCCGTCAGCAGGATCACGAACACCATCAGGATCACCGACTGCGCGGCCGACCCGCCGAGGTCCTGGGCCACCATGCCCGCCTTGTAGACGTTGTAGATGAGGGTGGAGGTGGCCGTGCCCGGCCCGCCCTGCGTCAGCGCGTGGATCACGCCGAAGGTGTCGAAGAAGGCGTAGGTGACGTTGACGATCAGGAGGAAGAAGCTGGTCGGCGCGATCAGGGGGAACTGGATCGTGAAGAAGCGGCGCATCGGCCCCGCCCCGTCGATGGCCGCCGCCTCGATCACCGACTTCGGGATCGACTGGAGGGCGGCGAGGAAGAAGAT
>JBIJED010000186.1:0-5955 GCA_044343785.1 Azospirillales bacterium
GACCCGCTGCCGGATGCCGTCAGCCCCCCTCGTGTCCGTCGTCACGATCTGTCTCGACGCGGCGGCGACGCTGGGGCGGACGCTCGCGTCGGTCGCGACGCAGTCCTGGCCCGCGGTCGAGCACATCGTCATCGACGGCGGATCGACGGACGGGACGCCGGGCGTGCTCGCCCGGCACGGGCGCCACGTCGCGGCGGTCGTGAGCGAGCCCGACCGCGGGATCTACGACGCGATGAACAAGGGGGTCGCGCGGGCGACCGGCGACATCCTCTGCTTCCTGAACGCCGACGACGCCTATGTCGCGCCCGACGTCCTCGCCACGGTCGCCACCGCGATGACCGACGAGCGGCTCGACGCGCTCTACGGCGACGTCGAATTCTTCCTCGCCGGCACACCGGACCGGGCCGTGCGCCGCTATCGGTCGGACCGGTTCCGCCCGGACCGGATGGGCAGCGGCTGGATGCCGGCCCATCCCGCCCTCTTCATGCGCCGCCGCATCTACCGCGATCTCGGCGGCTTTCGGGCGGACTACCGCATCGCGGGGGATTTCGAGTTCGTGGCGCGCGCCTTCCGCGGCGGGCCGCTGGCCCACCGGCACGTCCCGCGGGTTCTCGTGCGGATGCAGCTCGGAGGCGTCAGCACGGCCGGGCTGCGGAACACGCTTCTGCTGAACCGGGAGGTGCTGCGGGCCTGCCGGGAGAACGGGATCCCGACGGGCGTCCTGCGGATCCTGTCCCGCTATCCGGCAAAGCTTCTGGAACTCGTCCCGCCGTCCTGGCGATGGGACCTCAGCCGAGATCGTCATGGAGCACCGTGCCGTGGGGCAGGGTGAGGTCCGTGACGAGGTGAAGGCCGCCCGCCATGGCGCGGACCGGAAGATCGGCGAGCGGCGCGTTCACGCTGGGTACGAGGTCGAGGCGACCGCCGCCGGCCCAGGCTCCCTCGAGCACCACGTCGACGACGTCCACCCCCACCTGCTGGGCGACGGCCGGCCGGCCGTCCACGCGCGGGACATCACCTGCGTGCGGCCGGTCGTCGCCCGCGCGTCCGCCCGGTGCTTGTCGGACATGGTGCCCCAGGGTGTCCTCTGTCCTCACGGTCGCCCTGCTCCGGGGCCCGGTGTCAGAGGAAGAGGTTGCGCAGGTCCGTCGTCGACCGCTGGCCGATGGCGTCGAAGTTCTCGTCCAGCCAGCGCGACGCCGTCTCGCGCCCGACGTCGCGGAGTTCCTGCAGGAACGCCCAGTCGGCGTTGAGCTTGCTCATCACGCCGAGCCCGCTCATGAACGCCTCGTTCCGGATGGAGTGGATCAGCATCCGCCGGTGCCGGTCGGACTTCAGCTCCTCCCGGTCGATCAGGGAGGAAACGAAGGCGATCGCCCGCATCTCCCGCATCAGCGAGCTGTTGAAGCTGATCTCGTTGATCCGGTTCATGATCTCGGGTGCGGTCTTGGGGATGTCGTCGCGCACCAGCGGGTTGATGTGGCGGATGACGACGTCGTTGACCTCCGAGCCGTAGATCAGCGGGAAGATCGCCGGATTGCCCATGTAGCCGCCGTCCCAGTACGGCTCGCCGTCGATGACGACCGTGTGGAAGATGAAGGGCAGGCACCCGGACGCCAGCACCGCGTCCGGCGAGATCTCGTGCGTCTCGAAGACCTTGACCTTGCCGGTGCGGACGTTCGTCGCCGACAGGTAGAGCCGCAGCGCGCTGCCGGCGCGCAGGCGGTCGAAATCCACGCAGGCGGCCAGCACGTCCCGCAGCGGGTTCATGTTCATCGGGTTCAGCTGATAGGGCGACATCATCCGCGACAGGATGTCGAAGAAGAGGAAGCTCGGTGAATTGTCGAGCGACCAGTTCCGCGTGGCCCTGTCCAGCCAGCTCGCCTGCAGCGGGCCCTTGGCGCCGGCGTCCGAGATCTGCTTCCAGAACCTCGCGAGTTCCGCGCGCGCGCCGTCGCGACCGCCGATGGTCAGGCCATAGGCGAGAACGGTGGCGTTCATGGCCCCGGCGGAGGTCGCGCTGACCGCGTCGAACTCCACCCGGCCGTCCTCCAGGAGACGATCCAGCACGCCCCAGGCGAAGGCTCCGTGCGCCCCGCCGCCCTGGAGCGCGAGGTTGACGCGCTTCGTCGTGGCCTTCGGCGGCATCGGCGCGACCGTATCGGCGCCCTTCGTCGCACGGGTCCGAACCCGGTTCGCAGCCATCCGTTCCCCCGACCTGTCCAAACGCATTAACCAGTATGGGTCGAATGTTCTGGAAATGCGCGGGGAATTCCACCGCGCGGCCGCAGGGACCCGATGCCGGGGCCGCGATCGCACGGCCCCGAACCGGAGGAAAGGAGCCCCTGGTCCGCCCCGTCCGGCCTCAGCCGGCCGGCCGCTCCCACCACGCCCGCATCTTGCCCGGGTTCAGCAGGCCCTGCGGATCGTGGCGGCGCTTGAAGGCCAGCTGAAGCTCGTCGATCTGCTTCATGCCCCCGTCCTCCAGCACGCAGGTGTGCGGGTTGAAGCCCGGGTTCCCGGCCGCCTCCAGCTCCGCCATGATCTCGTTGAGCCGTGCCTCGGTCGTGTAGCGCACGAGCTGGAGGCCGAAGGCCGCGATCTGGCCGCCGATGCGCACGAACTCCACGTGCATCGGCACCTCGTCGCCGTAGCGGTCGATCGCCGCCTCGATCCGCGCGACGTGGTCGGGCGCCGGGAACAGGGTCTGGAGATAGGTGATCGTCCGGTCGACCTTGAGGGCCTGCAGCGTCGTGTGGTTCCAGCCGAATTCGTAGACCGGCGGCGCGTCGCCCGGCTCGCCGGGGCGGCGGACGTAGCAGAGATCGCCGCCGTGCTCGCGCACGAGGTCGCCGAAGGGCCCGAGCAGGCCCTCGGCGATCATCGTCATCACCACGCTCGCCCCGTCGGGGATCACGTCCTTGAACGCCTTGAAGTACTGGGTCGGCACGGGACCCGCGACCATGGTGACGACGCGCTTGACGATCGCGTCGCTGGCGGTGAGCGCATGGCCGAAGCGCACGGCCGTCTTCGGGTCGTCGAAGGCGACGACGCAGTCGGCCCAGCGCCACGCGGGCGCCATCGCCACCTCGACTTGCGTGATGACGCCGTTGCAGCCGTAGGCGTGGATGACGGGCCAGACCTCGTCGCCCGTCAGCGAGAGGACCTGCGGCTCGGCCTCCATCGTCACCACGCGGGCGGAGAGCACGTTGCCGCGGTCGCGCATCAGGCCGTAGTTGACGGCGCCGATGCCCGTCGAACCGCCGGCGATGAAGCCGCCGATCGTCGCCGTGCGGCGGGTGGAGGGGAAGAGGCGCAGCTCCCAGCCCTTGGGCAGGCACTCGTCCTCGAGGTCGCACAGCTTCTTGCCGGCCTCGACCCGGGCGATCCCGTTCTCCAGCGAGAGGAGCCGGTCGAGCCCCGTCAGCTCCAGGATGACGCCGCCTTCGAGCGGCATCGCCTGGCCGTAGTTCCCGGTGCCGGCCCCCCGCACCGTGACCGGCACCCGCTCGCGCGCGCAGATGCGCAGCGCCTCGACCACCTCCGCCTCCGAGCGGGGAGAGACGACGATGTCGCCGAACACCTTGTTCAGCCGCGCCTTGAGGACCGGGGAGTACCAGTAGAAGTCCCGGCTCTTCTGCCGGACGAGCGCCGTCTCCGTGATGGTGGGGATGTCGCCGAACAGGGCGGCGAAGGCGGTCCAGTCGCGGTCGGGTCGCGGTGCGGCGGTCATGGGCGTTCCCTCAGGCGCAGCAGCCGGGGCCGGTGTCGGCCTCGGCGTCGTGGAACAGGCGGTCGAGTTCCCGGTGGTCGGGCAGCGGGTCGGCGACGGGCCGGCCGGCCCGCAGCACCACGCGATCGGACTGCGGCCGCGACAGGAGTTCGGAGAAGTGGCGCGAGCGGAACAGGATCAGGTCCGCCGTCCGCCCCTCGCCGATCCTTCCGTGCCGGTCGGCCACGCCCATCACGTCGGCCGGCGTGCCCGCGACGGCCTGCGGCCAGTCGGCGAAGGGCCGGTCGAGGTGCAGGATGCGCGTCGCCTCCCGGTAGACCTCCATCAGGTCGTGGTCGCCATAGCCGTAGAAGGGATCGCGGCAGTTGTCGGAGGAGACCGACACGGCCGTCCCGCGGGCCTTCATCTCGTGCAGCAGGGTCACCCCGCGCCAGCGCGGCGTCCGGCCGCCGGCGCGGTCCTGCAGGTACATGTTGCACATCGGCAGGCTGACGACGGACAGCCCGGCCTTCGCCACCAGGTCGAGGGTGCGCAGGATCGTGTCGTCGTCCTGGCGGGCGAGCGAGCAGCAGTGCCCGACATTCACGCTCCCCTCGAACCGGCGACGGATCTTGGTCTCGGCGATGCGGCGCAGGCTGTCGGCGGCGGGGTCCGCCGTCTCGTCGACGTGCAGGTCGAGCGCGAGGCCGTGCCGCTCCGCCAGCGCGAACATCGTCTCGAGCGCCGTGTCGAGGTCCGGATGCATGTAGGTGACGCAGCCCAGCACGCCCCTGTGGCGTTCGACAACGGCCGCCAGCCCCGGCCCGTCGCCGCCGGGAAGGAAGTGCATGGGCTGCGACATGGCCGAGGCCTGGAGCTCGATCCGCCCGGCCCAGCGGGCCCTCAGCTCGGCGAAGACGTCCCACGTGCGCTCCGTCAGCGGCCCGCCCCCGTCGAGATGGGTGCGGATGGCGGTCGTGCCGTGGACGAGCGAGCAGCGCAGCCCGAACTCGAACCGCGCCTCGATGTCGGCGGCGGTCCAGTTGGCCGTCCGGTCGGCGATGTTGGCCTGGATGGCGCCCTGGAAGGTGCCGTCCGGGTTCTCGGCACGCGGCCAGATGTGGCCCTTGTCGAGATGGGTGTGGAGGTCGACGAGGCCCGGCCAGACCTGCCCGCCCTCCAGCGAGACGCCGGGGCCGCACTTGGGCGCGGTGCCGAGGGGGGCGACGGCCCGGACCCTGCCGTCCTCCACCCGAACGTCGACCCGGACGAGCCCGTCCTTGTCCGGGTCGACCGGCGGGGCCGCGGCCAGCAGGCTCGCGTGGACGCGCGCGTCCTTCAGCCAGTAGCGGTCGAGGCCGGTCAGGATGTCGGGAATGGTGCGCATCGCCATGGCGTCAGTTCTCCCGTCGGACGGCGCTCTCGTGCCAGTTGCGCAGGAGCAGCCACTGGAGGCCGGACATCGCGAAGAAGATCACGATGCCCATCACCGAAAGAAGGAGGAGGGCGGCGAACATGCGGGCGATGTTGAGGCGGTTGCCGCTCTCGACGATGCGCCACGCGAGCCCCGTGCCCGTGCCGCTGCCGGCCACGAACTCCGCCACCACCGCGCCGATCAGCGCGAGGCCGCCGGAGATCTTCATGCCCGCCAGCAGGTAGGGCAGGGCGGCCGGAAGCTGGAGTTGCGTCAGCACCTGCCAGCGCGACGCCCCGTAGATCTGGAAGAGGTTGAGGAGGTTGTGGTCGGCCGACCGCAGCCCGAGCGTCGTGTTCGACAGGATCGGGAAGAAGGCGACGATCCACGCGAGGATCAGCAGCGCCGTCGTGATGTTCTCCAGCCCCACCCAGATCAGGATCAGGGGTGCGATGGCGACGACCGGCGTGACCTGCAGGATGACGGCGTAGGGGAAGAGCGCCATCTCGACCGGCCGGCTCTGGGTGAACAGGATCGCGAGCGCGACCCCGCCCGTCAGCGCGAGAAAGAAGGCCATCATGGTGACCGACAGGGTCACCCAGGTGGAGGCCGCCAGCGAGGGCAGGTCGGCCAGGAGCGCCGCCCAGATCCGCGACGGCGCCGGCAGGACGAAGGGCCGGACCGCGTAGAAATGGACCAGGACCTCCCACACACCCAGCACCGCCACGCCCAGCAGCAGCGGCACCAGGATCTGCATCAGCCGGTCGCGCCGGCGCTTCGCCTCGGCCGGGTTCATCGCCTCATTCCTCGTGCTCGTGGCCGGCCATGG
>JBIJED010000187.1:0-5929 GCA_044343785.1 Azospirillales bacterium
GATCGAGGTCGGCCTCCAGCCGGGCGTTCGAGCGGTGGACGATCAGGTTGACGCCGTAGGGCGCGACCTTGCGGTCCGGCGTCGTCTCGCGCATCAGCCGGACGCCGGCGTCGATGCGGACCAGCCAGTCCTCGAACCCTTCGCTCGTGCGCTGGTTCAGCGCGGGAAAGGTGCCGAGCACGCCGGCGCGGCAGGACGCCAGGACCAGATCCGGCCCGGAGACGAGGAACATGGGCGAGGCGATCACCGGCAGGCGGAGGTGGTCGCGCAGGTCCTGCGGCAGCATGGTCGTGTCTCCCCGAGCGGGCGGCCGTCAGACGATGCACGCCGCCCGGAACGACGTCCAGACGTTCGCGCCCGGACAGGTCACGGCGCCGACGGGTCTAAAGGATTGACCCGCCCGCACCCGAACGTGATATTCCGCCACATCGTTACCGACGGTGCATGGAAAACGAGCCCCACGATGACCACGACTCCCACCAACGACGATTTCGCGCTCATCCAGGTCATGGCGGGCGTCCACACCAGCTTCGCCGCCGACAAGCTGGCCGACGCCGTGCGGCAGTCCCACGAGGTGGGCATCCAGGAGCAGACCGTCGCCGCGGTGCAGATGGCGATGGCGCTGCGCAGCTTCATCAAGGTTTTCGGCCGGGACGAGACGCTGAAGATGCTGTCGCGCGTGTCCCAGCCGATCGACGACGGACTTTTCGACTGATCCGGACCGGCGGCGGGTTTGCCGGACGGCGTCCACGCACCACCTCCATCGGGTGATCGGCGTCCGCAGGGCGCCGGCCCGTCCCGAGACGAGTCCGTGCCGATGCCCCGCGACCTTGCCGCCCCGATCCCGCCGACGGACACCCTGACCCGTCGTCCCGTCGACCATCCCTCGTTCGCGGCCGACAAGGTCGGCGTCCTTCTGTTGAATCTCGGGACGCCGGACGGGACGTCCTACTGGCCGATGCGCCGGTACCTGAAGGAGTTCCTCAGCGACCGGCGGGTGATCGAGGCCAACCCGGTCGTCTGGTCGCTGATCCTCAACCTGATCATCCTGACGACGCGACCCCGTCGCAGCGGCCGGCTCTACGAGGCGATCTGGAACCGGGAGCGCGACGAGAGCCCGCTGCGCACGATCAGTCGCGACCAGGCCGAGGGCATCGCCCGCATCCTGGGCGACGAGCTGGGCGACAAGGTCGTCCTCGACTGGGGGATGCGCTATGGCAACCCGTCGACCGAGTCGCGGATCAAGGCGCTGGCGGACGCCGGCTGCCGCCGCATCCTGCTGTTCCCGCTCTATCCCCAGTACAGCGCCACGACGACCGCGACCGCCTGCGACGCCGCCTTCCGGACCCTGATGATGATGCGCTGGCAGCCTGCCGTCCGGGTGGTGCCGCAGTACTACGACGATGCCGCCTACATCGACGCCCTCGCCCGCTCGATCGAGAGGCATCTGGCGGGACTCGGCTGGGATCCCGAGGTCGTTGTCACCTCCTACCACGGGCTTCCCAAGGAATATCTTCTCAAGGGCGACCCCTATCACTGCTTCTGCGCGAAGACGACGCGGCTGCTGAAGGAGCGGCTCGGGTGGACCGACCGCCGCCTCGTCGTCACGTTCCAGTCTCGGTTCGGGCCGGACGAGTGGCTGAAGCCCTACACGGACGAGACGGTCGAAGGCCTCGCGAAGTCGGGCATCAAGCGGCTGGCGGTCGTGGCGCCCGGCTTTTCGGCCGATTGCCTGGAGACGCTGGAGGAACTCGACGGCGAGATCCGGGAGGCCTTCCTGCACAACGGCGGCGAGCACTTCACCTACATCCCCTGCCTGAACGCCGAGCCCGATCACCTCGCGCTGCTGGCCGGAATCGTGCGCCGCGAACTGGGCGGCTGGATCTGACCCGGCGCCCGGCGCTCGGATTGCATCGCTGGAGGCACGTCTCGGGAGGTCGCCGGTACGATGCCCCAACTTCGCCACCAAGCATGGCGTAAGGTTTCCGGGTCGGGTTAGCCTCGGACCGGTGGCGGACGGAACGCCGGACGGGAAGCGATCCGGTGGACGGCATCGTCGGCGAAGGAGACCGACCCCATGTCTTGGCGAGGAGCCGGGACGGGGGGACCGCGACGACGGTCGGTGCGAACGTCCCGTTCGGGATTTCAGCCGAGGCGTAGAACCTTCGGGGGTCCCGGTCCTGTTTACACGATGGGGCGGGGCTGCGGCGCGCGGACCCGGTCGGACGCCCGTCCCTGATCCGGAATGCGACGCGCGGAACGGGTGGAGGCACGGATGGCCCAGAGCAGCCTTGCTGATCTCTACAGGCAACGGTTCGAAGGACGCCGCGAGACGGAGATGTCGCTCGCGGAGTACCTCGACGGCTGCCGCGAGGATCCGACGATGTACGCCCCGGCGGCCGAGCGCATGCTCGCGGTCATCGGGGAGGCGCAGACCATCGACACGGCGAAGGACGCGCGGCTCGGCCGCGTCTTCATGAACCGGACGATCAAGGTCTACCCCGCCTTCCACGACTTCTTCGGCATGGAGGAGACGATCGAGCGGATCGTCGGCTTCTTCCGCCATGCGGCGCAGGGGCTGGAGGAGCGCAAGCAGATCCTCTACCTGCTGGGCCCCGTCGGCGGCGGCAAGTCGTCGCTCGCGGAGCGGCTGAAGACGCTGATGGAGCGACAGCCCGTCTACGTGCTCAAGGCCGGCAAGGAGGTCAGCCCCGTGTTCGAGAGCCCGCTCGGGCTGTTCGATCCGGACGAGATGGGCGCGATGCTGGAGAAGGAATACCGCATCCCCCGCCGCGCGCTGACGGGGCTCATGAGCCCCTGGGCCGCGAAGCGGCTCGACGAGTTCCGCGGCGACATCAACCGCTTCACCGTCTGCAAGGTCTATCCGTCGAAGCTGCGGCAGATCGGCGTGGCGAAGGTGGAGCCCGGCGACGAGAACAACCAGGACATCTCCTCCCTCGTCGGCAAGGTCGACATCCGCAAGCTCGAGGCCTACAGCCAGAACGACCCCGACGCCTACAGCTACTCCGGCGGCCTGAACCGCGCGAACCAGGGCATCCTCGAATTCGTCGAGATGTTCAAGGCGCCGATCAAGATGCTGCACCCTCTGCTCACGGCGACGCAGGAAGGCAACTACATCGGCACCGAGAACATCGGCGCGATCCCGTTCCAGGGCCTGATCCTCGCGCACTCCAACGAGGCCGAGTGGCAGACGTTCAAGAACAACAAGAACAACGAGGCCTTCATCGACCGCATCAACGTCATCAAGGTCCCCTATTGCCTGCGGATGACGGAGGAGGTGCAGGTCTACCGCAAGCTCCTGTCGACCTCCGAGCTGTCGGGCACGCCGTGCGCACCGGGGACGCTGGAGATGCTGGCCCGGTTCTGCGTGCTGTCGCGGCTGCGCGAGCACGAGAACTCCAACCTCTACTCCAAGATGCGGGTCTACGACGGCGAGAGTCTGAAGGAGACCGACACCAAGGCGAAGTCGGTGCAGGAGTACCGCGACGCCGCCGGCGTCGACGAGGGGATGGACGGGATCTCCACCCGGTTCGCCTTCAAGATCCTCAGCCAGACGTTCAACTACGACGTGACCGAGATCGCGGCCGATCCCGTCCACCTGATGTACGTGCTGGAACAGTCGGTCAAGCGCGAGCAGTTCCCGGGCGAGGTCGAGAGCCGCTACCTCAACTTCATCAAGGCCTACCTCGCGCCGAAGTACGCCGAGCTGATCGGCAACGAGATCCAGAAGGCCTACCTCGAAAGCTACAGCGACTATGGGCAGAACCTGTTCGAACGCTACGTCGCCTACGCCGACGCCTGGATCGAGGACCAGGACTTCAAGGATCCCGACACCGGCCAGCTGATGAACCGGGAACTTCTGAATCAGGAACTGTCGAAGATCGAGAAGCCGGCCGGCATCGCGAACCCCAAGGACTTCCGCAACGAGGTGGTGAAGTTCACCCTCCGCGCGAAGGCGAACAACAACGGCGTCAACCCGCCCTGGACGTCCTACGAGAAGATCCGCGAGGTGATCGAGAAGCGGATGTTCAGCCAGGTCGAGGACCTCCTGCCGGTGATCAGCTTCGGCTCGAAGCGCGACAGCGAGACCGAGAAGAAGCACAACGACTTCGTCGAGCGGATGCTGTCGCGCGGCTACACCGAGCGGCAGGTCCGCCGCCTCGTGGAATGGTACATGCGCGTCAACAAGGCGGGCTGAACCCGCGGCACGTCAACGAGGCGGGCTGAGCCCGCGGCACGTCAACGAGGCGGGCTGAGCCCGCGGCACGTCAACGAGGCGGGCTGAGCCCGCGGCCCGCCGCCGGCGGACGTCGACGGCGGGCCCAGGAACCGGAGACCGAATGAACGTCGTCGACCGCCGCCGCAATCCGCAGGGAAAGAGCATGGCGAACCGCCAGCGCTTCATGCGCCGTGCGAAGGATCAGGTCCGTCAGGCCGTCTCGGAGGCCGTGTCCCGCCGCAAGGTGTCCGACATCAATTCGAGCGACGAGAAGGTGACGGTCCGCGCCAAGGGCGTCGGCGAACCCTCGTTCGCACTGGGTCGCGACGGTGATCGCGAATACGTGCTCCCGGGAAACAGGAAGTACGCGTCCGGCGACCGCATCCCCCGCCCCGAGGACGGCGACGGCGGCGGTGCCGGTTCGCAGGCGAGCGATCAGGGCGGCGGCGAGGACGAGTTCCTGTTCACCCTCACCCGCGAGGAGTTCCTCCAGGTCTTCTTCGACGACCTCGAACTCCCCGACCTCGTGCGCAAGACGCTGGCCGAAACCCTGTCGAGCCAGCCGGCGCGCGCCGGCTATTCGGTCTCGGGCACGCCGTCGAGCCTCAACGTCGTCCGCACGATGCGCAACAGCCTCGCCCGCCGGATCGCCCTCGACCGGCCGCGGCGCGACGAGGTGGAGCGGCTGCGCGCGGAGCTGGAGGAGGCGGAGGAGGCGGGCGACCCCGACCGCATCGCCGAGGTCCGCGAGCGGCTGGAGGCGGCGGCGCGCAAGTCCCGCGCGGTGCCCTTCATCGACCCCGTCGACGTCCGCTACAACCGGTTCGAACGGGTGCCGAAGCCGCAGACGCGCGCGGTGATGTTCTGCCTGATGGACGTCTCGGGCTCGATGTCCGAGTTCCGCAAGGATCTCGCCAAGCGCTTCTTCATGCTCCTCCACCTGTTTCTCGAGACACGCTACGAGCACGTCGCCGTCGTGTTCATCCGCCACACCGAGGTGGCGCAGGAGGTGGACGAGGACACCTTCTTCCGCTCGCGCGAGACGGGCGGCACCGTCGTCTCGACCGCACTGGAGGAGATGCTGACCGTCCAGGCGGCCCGTTTTCCCACCTCGGACTGGAACCTCTACGTCGCCCAGGCGTCGGACGGCGACAATTTCGGCAACGACAGCCAGTACTGCGTCTCGCTGCTGGAGAACCGCATCCTGCCGATCGTCCAGCACTACGCCTACATCGAGGTGCGCGAGGGCGGCGAGGGGCTGCGGGCGACGTTCGACAGCGACCTCTGGCGCCACTACGGCGCGGTGGCGGAGCGGCAGAAGAACTTCGCCGCGCGCAAGGTGACCGCGCCGACCGAGATCTTCGGCGTGTTCCGCGACCTGTTCTCCAAATCGAACGCCCGCGCCGGCGCCTGAAGGGGGACCGACGATGCCGCTTCTCTACGAGGGTGCCGACTGGGATTTCGGGACGCTGAAGCGCGTCTACGATGCGATGGGCGAGATCGCGGAGGGTGAACTCGGCCTCGACATCTATCCCAACCAGATCGAGGTCATCACGGCCGAGCAGATGCTCGACGCCTATGCCTCGAACGGCCTGCCGCTGATGTACCGGCACTGGTCCTACGGCAAGCACTTCGCCCAGAACGAGGCGCTCTACCGAAAGGGCTATCAGGGCCTCGCCTACGAGATCG
>JBIJED010000188.1:0-5924 GCA_044343785.1 Azospirillales bacterium
CACCGTCTCGCCGCACAGGCGGCCGGGCATCTGGCGCACGAACTTTTCGCGGGTGGCGAACAGGCCCACGTGCGGGCCGCCGAAGTTGAGGCCGACGCCGAGGCCCTGCCCCTCCGCCACCACGATGTCCGCACCCATGTCGCCGGGCGGGGTGAGGAGGCCGAGCGACACGACCTCGGTCACCACCACGACCAGCAGCGCGCCCTTGGCGTGGCAGGCCTGGGCGAGATCGGAATAGTCGCGCACGTGGCCGAAGACGCTGGGGTTCTGGACGACCACGCAGGACGTGTCCTCGTCCACCTGAGCCGCGAGATCCTCGGTCCCGTCGACGTCGGCGGGCCGCGCGTCGAGCGTGAAGCCGACGAAGCGGGCGTTCGTCTCGTTCACCTCGCGATAGTGCGGGTGCAGCCCGCCCGACAGCACCGCCTTGCCCCTGCGGGTCACGCGGTTGGCCATCATCACGGCCTCGGCGCAGGCGGTCGAGCCGTCGTACATGGAGGCGTTGGCCACCTCCATCCCGGTCAGCAGCGCCACCTGGGTCTGGAACTCGAACAGGACCTGCAGCGTGCCCTGGCTCACCTCCGGCTGATAGGGCGTGTAGGAGGTGAGGAACTCGCCGCGCTGGATCAGATGGTCGACCGACGCCGGGACGTGGTGCTTGTAGACGCCCGCCCCCAGGAACGACGGGACGGACGAGACGGGGACGCTCCTCGCCGCCATGCGGCCGACGATGCGCTCCACCTCCAGCTCGCCCTTGTGGGCGGGCAGGCCGGCGATCGGGCCCGTCAGGCGGGCCGACTGCGGCACGTCGCGGAACAGCGCGTCGACCGACGGGGCGCCGATCGTGGCGAGCATCGCCCGCCGGTCGGCCTCGGTCAGGGGCAGATAGCGCATCAGGCCGTCTCCGCCACGTACGCCCTGTACGCGGCCTCGTCCATCAGCGCATCGAACTGCGCCCGGTCGAAATCGCGCAGCTTGAAGAACCAGCCCTCGCCGGCCGCGTCGCGGTTGACCAGCGACGGATCGTCCACGATGGCCGCGTTCGCCTCGGCGACCGTGCCCGAGATGGGCGCGTACACCTCGCTCGCCGCCTTCACGCTCTCGACGACGGCGGCGTCCCTCCCCTGCTCGACCTTGCGGCCGGGATCGGGGACCTCGACGAAGACGACGTCGCCCAGCTGACCCTGGGCGTGGTCGGTGATCCCGCAGACGGCCAGGTCGCCGTCGATGCGCACCCATTCGTGGTCCTTGGTGTACCTGATCACGGTCTTGCGTCTCCGTCCTGTCGTCCCTGTCCGTCCCGGTGCTGTGCGTCAGCCACGGTGATAGCGATGCGGCGCGAAGGGCATGGCGGCGACCTTCGCCGGCAGGCCCTTGCCCCGGACCTCGAGCGAAACCTCGGTGCCCGTCGCCGCGAGGTCGGCGCGGACGTAGCCCATGGCCACGGGGCCGTTCACCGTGGGGCCGAAGCCGCCGCTGGTGACGGTGCCCGCCGCCGCCCCGGCGCCGTCGAGGACGGCCGTGCCCTCGCGCGCGGGCTGCCGCCCCTCGGGCCGCAGCCCCACGCGGCGCCGCGCGGGCCCGTTGGCCAGCTGGTCGAGGATCGTCGCGGCGCCGGGGAAGTCCCGCGCCTCGCGGCGGCGCTTCTGGATGGTCCAGGCGAGGCCGGCCTCGATCGGGGTGGTCGTGGTGTCGATGTCGTGGCCGTAGAGGCAGAGCCCGGCCTCGAGCCGGAGCGAATCGCGCGCCCCGAGGCCGATCGGCTCGACCTCCGGCTCGCCTTGCAGGATCAGGGCGATCTCGTCCGCGAACCGGCCCTCGACCGAGATCTCGTAGCCGTCCTCGCCGGTGTATCCGGAGCGGCTGATCTGGACCGGGACGCCGCGGATCTCGGCCGCGGCGACGGCCATGAAGGGCATCGCGGCGGCGGCGGGCACGAAACGGGCGAGGACCGCCGCGGCGGCCGGCCCCTGGAGCGCGAGCAGGCCCCGGTCGTCGCCGAGATAGTCGACCGCGATCGTCTGCGGCAGGCCCGCGCGCAGGTGCGCGACGTCGGCCTCCTTGCAGGACGCGTTCACCACGAGGAACAGGTGGTCGCCCATGTTGGCGACCATCAGGTCGTCGAGGATCCCGCCCGTGCCGGACAGGAAGAGGGAGTAGCGCTGCCGGCCGGGCGCCAGCGCCTGCACGTCGGAGGGGACGAGGCGCTCCAGCGCCGCCGCGGCGCCCGGGCCGTGCAGCCGCACCTGTCCCATGTGGGACACGTCGAACAGGCCGGCGGCGGCGCGGGTGTGGAGATGTTCCTTGAGGATCCCGGCGGGGTACTGCACCGGCATGTCGTACCCGGCGAAGGGAACCATGCGGGCACCGCGCGCGACGTGGAACGCGTGCAGCGGCGTGCGCTTGAGGGGACCTTCGGATGCTGGATCGGCCATGCCGGACTCCGGAGACGGATGCTCGTCACCGCGCCTGTCGCGCGCGGTTTCGGCCCTCTCTGTCCGGGACCTGAGAGATTCACGACGCGATCCGGCGTCGCTTACTCCGTCGGTGAGGACGGGCCGAAGCCCGCCCTGCTTTCCAGAGTCGCCTGTCCCAGCGGTCCTTTTGCCTGAGCGTTTCCTGGGCGGTTGCGCCTTCGGCGCCCCGGATCACGGTCCGGGGTCTCTCCCGCATGGGGTCGGTGGCATGTGCAAAGCAACATGGCCCCCCGCCGGGGGGAAGTCAACGCGGGAGGTGGGTCGGGCGGCAGGACGGCGTCAGGCGGCGGCGAAGATGGCCTCGGCGAAGCCGACGGCCCGACGCGCGGTTTCGACGTCGATCGGTTTCGCGAGGCGATAATCGGCGATGAAGCGTGAATCCTGCAAATCCGCCAACGTTTGCCACGCTTCAAGTAACGCAGGGTCATCAGCGGCGGGCACTGCGGTGACCGCCTCGCGGAACATGGCGTGAGTGTGCCTCTTGTTGAAAGGATCCAATCCTACCTTCGGCATGAGCAGATGGTAGAAGCATAGTAGGCTGCATGAACGGCAGCGCGACGATGGGCCTCGTCGTCGGCGTGTCCCTCAAGCAGCGTGCGAGCCACGTCGAGGAAGCCGTCAGGCCGCATCGTTCACGACCAAACGGATGATGAGATGCCCGACGAGCCGGCATCCCGCTTCACCGGCGTCTCGCAGTGACCGCCGTATCATCGCCGATGATGATGGCACGTCCGCGTAGAGGGCCCCCGGGACGCCCAACGTGATCTTCAAAGTCGCTGACGCATCGGTGAGCGACAACTCGGTCGCGGTAACGGAGACACCGTCCGGCCAAACGTCGTTCAGAACACGTTCGAGAATGTCCAAGTCCGCGTTGAACGCGGCCGTGTACTCCGGCCGGGACACGATCCGCTGCAGATCCCGAAGATCCATCACGGCCTCGTCATAGGTGCGAAGCAACGCCGACAGGGAACGTTCCGCATGCCGGCGTCGATAATCGAGGACGGCCCTGAGAAGCGGGTCGGCACCGTCCGGCAGGCGCTCGAACGTCTCCTCCCCGCTGCGAAACGCGTCCAGCGCCTCCCCAAACAGCGCGCGGGCCGACACGAAGCCATCGATCAGACCCGGAAGATCGACGGGAAGGTGTAACGATACGGCCTTCCGATAGCTCGCCAAGGTTTCGACCACATCATTGGCGGCGTCGAGGACAAGATCGGCATACGCCGTCAATGACCGGGCAATCGTCGCCAGATCCGCACCGATCCGGGCACTCGGGACGACACGCCCGGCGCCGGCCGTCGAGAACCGGCGCGTCGGATCGGGGATGATGGTCGTCGGCAGCGGAAGTTGCACCCCGACAAAATGTCGGATTCGCCCCCCTTCTGCAACCTGCAGGTCGTTGCGCCCTACCGCGCCTCGCGCTGCGCCCGGTTCCACTCCACCTGCTCCGGCGTGAGCGCGAAGCCGACGAGGACCTCGTAGTTGCGGCCGTCGACGCCGCGGGCGAGCGGGATGCGCTGGGTGAGTTGTTCCAGCGATCCGACCTGGGGCCGCCCCTCGAACACGAAGTCCACGTCGAAGACCTCGCGGGCGAGGATGGTCTGGGCGGCGTCGGTCACCGCGACGAAATAGCGGTAGCCCACCCGGTCGGCGACGCCGGCCGGGCCGCGCAGCGCCGCCATGCGAAGGTCGAGTTCGACCTCCACCACGCCGGTGTCGATGCTGCACCGCCCGCCATAGTCGAGGATGCGGGCGCGGTAGGCGACGTCGGTCGCGTCGCGGCCAGCGCCGGGGCGGAAGGTCGTCGCCTCCGACGCCTCGCGCAGGATGCCGACGCGCGGGCAGCCGAAGCCGGCCGTCTCCGGCGGCGGGGTCGAGCCGCAGGCGGCGAGGACGGGGGCGACGACGGCCGCCACGATCCCCATCTTGACGGTCGCGCCCATCCTCGGGCGGCTGGCGGTCTCGGCCATGGTTCCTGACGGGGTCCGTTTGCGCTAGGGTCGGTCGGACAATAGAGAACCCCCGGACCGGGCACAACATGCCCCGCGGAGGGGTGCGGAGGAGGACACGGAGAATGGCCGGACGGCCCCTGACGATCCTGCTGGCCGGGCCGCGCGGCTTCTGCGCCGGCGTCGACCGCGCGATCCAGATCGTCGAGCGCGCGATCGAGCGGTTCGGCGCCCCGGTCTACGTGCGGCACGAGATCGTCCACAACCGATTCGTGGTCGACACGCTGCGGGCCAAGGGTGCCGTGTTCGTCGAGGAGCTGGACGCCGTGCCCGACGACCGGCCGGTCGTCTTCTCCGCCCACGGCGTGGCCAAGGCGGTGCCCGACGAGGCGCGGCGGCGGAACATGATCTATCTGGACGCGACCTGCCCGCTGGTCAGCAAGGTCCACCGGGAGGCGGAGCGCCATTTCGCCGACGGGCGGCAGATCGTGCTGATCGGCCACGCCGGCCACCCCGAGGTGATCGGCACGATGGGCCAGTTGCCGCCGGGCGCGGTCCTGCTGGTCGAGGACGCGGACGGCGTGGCGGCGCTCTGCGTCGAGGATCCGTCGAACCTCGCCTTCTGCACCCAGACGACGCTGTCGGTCGACGACACGGCCGGCATCGTGGCCGCCCTGCAGGCCCGCTTCCCCGACATCGCCGGGCCGAAGCGGGAGGACATCTGCTATGCCACCACGAACCGGCAGGCGGCGGTGAAGGCGATCGCGCCGAAGGCTGACGCGCTCCTGGTCATCGGCGCGCCGAACTCGTCCAACTCCATGCGGCTGGTCGAGGTGGCGAAGGCCTACGGCTGCACCCGCTCCATCCTCGTCCAGCGCGCGGCCGACATCGACTGGTCGATGCTGGACGGCGTCGGCACGCTCGGGCTGACGGCGGGCGCCTCCGCGCCGGAGGTGCTGGTGGACGAGGTGATCGCGGCGTGCCGCGAGCGCTTCGCCGTGTCGGTGGACGAGCTGGTGGTCGCCCGCGAGGACGTCGTCTTCCGCCTGCCGAAGACCCTTCAGGAGGCCTGAGGGCGCAGCGCCAGCGAGGCGGAGAGCCCGAGCACGCCCATGCCGGCCCAGGCGGCCGGCGACAGCGTCTCGCCCGCGAGCCCGACGCCCGCGACCACCGCGACGACCGGGGAGACGAAGGCGTAGAGCCCCGCCCGCGCCGGGCCCCAGTCGCGCTGGAGCCGCAGGTAGAGGGTGAAGGCGACGACCGAGCTGAGGATCGTCATGAAGGCCCAGCCGGCGAAGGCCGCGGGGTCGAGGAAGCCGGCGAAGACGGCCCGGTCCCAAGGCTCGGTCGCGGCCGAGAGCGGCAGCAGCACGGCCCCGCCCACGAGGCAGATCCAGCCCGACATGCCGATCGGCCCGTGCCGCGCCACCAGCGGGCGGCACAGGATGGCGCCCCAGGCGTAGGAGAGGGTGCCTGCGACGATCATCATGAGCCCGAACGC
>JBIJED010000189.1:0-5903 GCA_044343785.1 Azospirillales bacterium
CACATGAACTCCCCTCCCTCCCCCGGGGGGAGGGTGCGGGGGAGAGGGGGCGAGCCGCCGCGGAATCGCCACGGGTCGCGACGCCGTGACGCCATCCCGAACCCTTCTCCTGATCGCCCCGGCCGGCGTGCTCGTCACCGCCTTCCTCGCGATCCCCTACGTCAACATCGTGCTGATGAGCTTCCGCGCCCCGGCGCAGGGGGCGCCCTACGGCGAGGGCTGGTCGCTCGACGGCTACGCGCGCTTCTTCGCCGAACCGCTCTACGTCCAGATGCTGGCGAACACGATCGGCCTCGGCCTCGTGACGACCGCCATCTGCCTCGTGCTGGGCTATCCCGTCGCCTGGGCGATCGTGCAGGCGGGCGGGCGGATGCGGGCGCTGCTCTACGCCATCGTTCTCTCGCCGCTGCTGGTCGGCATCGTTGTCCGCTCCTATGGCTGGACGATCCTTCTCGGCAACAACGGCGTCATCAACCGCACGCTGCGCGACTGGGGCTGGATCGATTTCCCCCTGCCGCTGATGTACAACGAGACGGGGATCGTCATCGCGCTGGCCCACGTCTTCCTGCCCTTCATGATCCTGCCGATCATGGGCACGCTGCAGGGCATCGACCCCGCGCTGTCGCAGGCCGCCCGGTCGCTGGGGGCGAGCCGGACGACCGTGTTCCGCCGCGTGATCCTGCCCCTCTCCATGCCCGGCGTGCAGTCGGGCTGCATCCTCGTCTTCGTGCTGGCGCTGTCCGCCTACGTCACGCCGATGCTGATCGGCGGCATGCGGGTGAAGACGATGACGGTGCTGGTGGTCGACACGCTCATCGATGCCTTCCGCTGGCCCTTCGGCTCGGCGCTGGCGCTCATCCTCGCCATCTCCGGCGGGCTCGTGGTCGTCCTCTTCGCGGCGCTCACGCGCCCGAAGTGGCGATAGGGGAGGGGCCGATGCCCGGGGTCCGCGCGCTCCTGATCGCCTACTGCGTCTTCGTCTGCGCGTTCCTGATGGCGCCGATCGTCGTCGTCATCGGCGCGTCGCTGAACGCGGGCAACTTCCTCACCTTCCCGCCGCAGGGCCTGTCGCTGCGCTGGTACGTCACGTTCCTGAACAACGACGTGTTCATGCGGGCCATCAAGACGTCGCTGATCGTGGCGACGATCGCGACGACGGTCGCGGTCCTGATCGCGACGCCGGCCGCCATCTTCTACGTCCGCCACGCCGGGCGCTGGCGGGAGGGGGTGCGCATCCTCGTCCTGCTGCCGCTCCTCCTGCCGGAAGTGCTGACGGCGATCGCGCTCCTCTTCTTCTTCTACCGGACGGGCCTCGGCACGAAGCACATGGTGGCGCTGGTGGTCGGGCACGTGCTGATCTGCCTGCCCTTCGTGTTCCTGAACGTCGCGGCCTCGCTGTCCGGCTTCAACCCCGATTGGGAGCGGGCGGCGCGCTCGCTGGGCGCCGGGCCGTGGACCGTGTTCCGGCGGATCACGCTGCCGCTGATCAAGCCGGGCGTGATCAACGGCGCGCTGTTCGCCTTCATCATCTCCTTCGACACCTTCGCGATCTCGTTCCTGCTGAAGGACATCGGGTCGGCCACGCTGCCCTTGCAGTTGTTCGATTACCTGCGCTTCAACTTCACGCCGGAGGCGGCCGCCGTCTCCTCGCTCAGCATCCTGATGACGCTGATCGTGGTGGTGGCGACCGAACGGCTCGTGGGGTTGAAGATCCAAAGGTTCTGATGGACACGACGACGGAACTCGCGCCGCGACCGCCGCTGGCGATGGGGGTCCTGCCGATCCTCGAGCGGCTGGTCATCACCCGCGCGCTCGCCCCCGGCGTCCGGCTGGTGGAGGAGGACCTCTGCGCGCGCTACGGCATCAGCCGGTCGCCGCTGCGCGAAGCGCTGCGGCACCTCGAGACGAGTGGCCTCGCCGTGCGTCGCCCCCGGTTCGGCGTGCGCGTGGCCCCGATGACGGTCGACGACCTCGACCAGGTGTTCGCCTGCCGCGTGCCGCTGGAGGCGCTGGCGTCGGCCGGTGTCGCGGCCTCGCCCCACCGGGCCGCCATCGCGGACGACCTCGCCGTCTTCTGCGACCGCATGGCGGCGGCCTACGCCCGCACCGACATCGAGGGCTGCTTCGAGGCGAACGTGGCGCTGACCGACCGGCTGCACCGCCATTGCGGCAACCCGGTCCTCCAGCGTCTCCTCGCCCAGGTCGACAAGCCGGCGCTGCGCTATCGCCACTGGGCCTATTCGGAGAAGCCCGAACTTCTCGCCATCGCGTCGGACGCCAACCGGCGCATCGTCGCCGCCATCCGCGCCGGGGCGCCCGCCGAGGCCGACCGGGTGACGCGCGAGCTGGTGGGGGCGGCGTGGAGCCTCGTCCGCTCGCTGTTCGCCGCGCGCGGGGCGGCATGACCGACCGTCCGGCGGTCGTCGTCCATCTGGAGGGCGACGATCCGGCGCCCTGGTGCCGGGCGATCGAGGGGCGTTGCCCCGGCTGGCGCGCGTTCGCGTCCGACGCCGTGCCGGAGGGGGCGGAGGGCGCGGTGCGGGCGGCCGTCGTCTGGCTCCCGCCGCCGGGCCTCTTCGGCCGGTTCCCGAACCTCGCCGACGTCGTCTCCACCGCCGCCGGCCTCGACCACCTCGCCCGCGACCCCTCGCGCCCGGCCGCGGCCCGCGTCCATCGCCGTCAGGATCCGGGGTCGACGCGGATCATGGCGGAGTTCGTGCTGGCGCAGGTGCTGATCCACCACCGCGAACTGCCGCGCCACTGGGCCGGGCGCGCGATGCGGATCTGGGACCAGCGCGCGGCGGGGCCGCTCGCGGAGCGGCGGGCGGGCGTCGTCGGGTTCGGGCCCATGGGGCGGGCCGCGGCGGAGATGCTGGCCGGGCACGGGATGGCGGTTTCGGCGTGGTCCCGCACGCCCCGCGACCATCCGACGGTGCCGGTCCTGACGGGCGAGGCGGGGCTCGACCGCCTCCTCGCCGGGGCCGAATTCCTCGTGATGCTCCTGCCCTCGTCGGCGACGACGCGCGGCTTCCTGTCGGCGGCGCGGATCGCGCGGCTTCCGCCGGGTGCGGTCGTCGTCAACTGCGGGCGGGGCGACACCGTCGATCTCGACGCCCTGCTCGCCGCGCTCGACGCCGGCCGCCTCGCGGGCGCCAGCCTCGACGTGCTGCCGACGGAGCCTCCCCCCGCCGACCATCCGGTCTGGGACCATCCGCGCATGCTGCTGACGCCCCATGTGGCGAGCCTGCCGCGCCCGGCGGAGATGGCCGCCTGGCTCGCCGCCATCCTCGCGGCGGGCACCAATCCGGCGCCGGGGTGTTGAGCGGGAGAGCCCCGCAGCCCGAAAGGCGCCGCCCCGTGACCAGCCCCATGCCGATCCCGCCGCCGACGATCCCGCCGGCGACGGCCCCCGACCTGCCGGACCCCGGCCCGGTCGATCCGGGCGACGTCCCGGTGCCGCCGCCCGACCTTCCGCCGCCGGGCCCGTACCCCGGGATGCCCGACCCTTCGCCCGATCGCGACCTGCCGAGGCCGGTGAACGCGTGAGGGCAAGCCCCGTCGCCCTTGTCGCCGGACCGGCCGGGGCTATTCTCCGGTCCGCCAGTTTCCCGTCCGGACATCCCATGCCCGCCCTCGCCGACGCCGCCCTCGACCAGCTGTTCCGCACCGCGCGCAGCCAGAACGGATGGACCGACCGTCCGGTGACGGACGACGAACTGCGCGCGCTGTACGATCTGGTGAAGTTCGGGCCGACCAGCGCCAACTGCTGCCCGGCGCGCTTCGTGTTCCTGCGCACCGCCGAGGGCAAGGAGCGGCTGCGCCCGGCGCTCTCCAAGGGCAACCTGAACAAGACGATGACGGCACCGGTGGTGGCGGTGATCGGCTGGGACCGGAAATTCTACGACAGGCTGGGAACGCTGTTCCCGCACGAGCCCTCGGCCCCCTCCTGGTTCAACGGGAGCGAGGCGTCGATCCACACGAACGGCTTCCGCAACGGCACGCTGCAGGGCGCCTATCTGATCCTCGCCGCCCGCGCGCTCGGCCTCGACGCGGCGCCGATGTCGGGCTTCGACGCGGCCAAGGCGGAGGCCGAATTCTTCCCCGGCGGCGACGTGGCGGTGAACTTCATCTGCGGCCTCGGCCACGGCGACCCGTCGGGCGTCTTCCCCCGCCTGCCGCGCCTCGCGTTCGAGGATGCGTGCTCGCTGGGGTGAGGGGGCGGCTCAGAACGCCTTGGGCAATCCAGCCTGCTCGAGCGCAGCGTTCGCGGTGTGGCGGCTCTTCGTGCCGTCGTCCACCACCGTCTGGGCCCTCGTCACGGGATGTTCCCAGATCTCGTGGTCGCCGCGTCCCTGCCTGACCTTCTGGAACCCGGCGTCCGTGAGGATCCGTCGTAACGCCCGGGCGAGTTCGCCCATCGGTCAGCCCGTCGGGCCGACGACGTCCTCGACGGACGGGAGCACGTCGAGCATCACCGCCCAGCCTTCGTCCGGCCAGCCGTTGTGGGCGATCAGATCATCGAGGATCCGTTCGGCCTTCGGGACGATCTCGTCCCTGGTCGCCGTCTCGAAGTTCAGCCCGAACCCGGTCACCTCGAGCGTCACGTACCGGTCGACCTCCGGGTCCCAGGCTGCCCGGAGAACGCAGACGTTCTGCACGACAGGCCGCCCGTCCAAGATGCGGTAGGGCTGACGGAGCATCGTGATCCGCTCCGCTGGCGGTGCGGATCGCTGGGGCCCGAACCGGGCGTCGTCGCTGGGGAGGAAGGCCGCCATTGGCGGACTGTCGGCGGCTTCCCCTTGCCGTGTCAACCGTGCCGATGGACCCTACCGAAGGACGGTCGCCATCCGGTCCAGCGCAACCTTGAGGTCGTCGGGGTTGCGCAGGATGCACATGCGGATGAAGCCCGCACCCGCCTCGCCGAACATGTAGCCCGGTGCCAGGCCCACGCGGCACTCCTCCAGGATGCGCCGCGCGGCGGCCTTGCTGTCGCTCTCGCCCTTCAGCTTGAAGAAGACGTACATGCCGCCCGCCGCCGGCTTGGGCATCTCGATCTGCGAGCAGGCGTCGAGTGCGGCGTGGGCGGCCCTGATGCCGTTCCTCGCCCGCTCGCGGATCTCGGCGATGAGCCCGTCGCCCTGGGCGATCGCCACCGCGGCACCCGCCTGGAGCGGGCCGGACGTGCCGCTGTTCATGTACTGGGTCATGGCCGACAGGCGCTGGGAGACCGACGGCGGGTGCGTCAGCCAGCCGACGCGCCAGCCGGTCATGGCCCAGCTCTTGGAGAAGCTGTTGACCCCCATCACGAGGTCCTCGGGCTCGGCGAGGCGCGACAGGCAGGGGGCGACGCCGCTCTCGTCCTTGAAGTAGAGGCGGTTGTAGACCTCGTCGTGGATGAGCCAGATGCCCCGCTCGCGCGAGAACTGGAGCATGGCCTGCATCTCCGCCTCGCTCGCCACCCAGCCGCAGGGGTTGGACGGCGAGGAGAAGAAGATGGCGCGGGTGCGCGCGTCGCAGGCGGCGAACAGCCTGTCGAGGTCGAGCTTCCATTCCCCGTCGGCGTAGTCCAGCGACACCGGCCGCGGCTCACCGCCGACGAGGTGGATGACGCGGTTGATGTTCGGCCACTGCGGCTCGACGTAGACGATGTTGTTGCCGAGGTCGCAGACCAGTTCGACCGCCAGCAGCAGCGCCGCCATGCCGCCCGGCGCCACGGTCGAGCGGTCGAGGCCGAAGGGCTTGCCGTGCAGCTTCGTCTGGTAGGCCGACAGCGCGTCGATCAGCGGGCGATGGCCGCGCATGTCGGGGATGTAGAAGGTCAGCCCGTCGTCGAACGCCTTCTTGGCCGCATCGCGGACGAAGGCGGGGGTGACCATGTCGCCCTCGCCGTACCAGAGCGGGAT
>JBIJED010000191.1:0-5826 GCA_044343785.1 Azospirillales bacterium
GCAACCCCTGCAGAACCGCCCGCCCCTCAGAACCGCCCGCCCTTCACGAACCGCCCGCCCTTCATGCTGGCGGGGATGTGCCGGCCTTGGCCGGTCAGCAGCGACAGGTCGGCGAGCGGGTTCCCGTCGACCACGATCAGGTCGGCCCACGCCCCCGCCGCCACGGTTCCGATCCGCCCCTCCCGACGCAGCAGGCGCGCCGCGAGCCAGGTGGTCGATGCGATCACCTCGTGGGCCGGCAGGACCCGGCCGCGGATCGTGAACTCGTTCGCCTGGTGTCGGTGCATGTCGCCCAGCAGGTCCGAGCCGTAGGCCATGGGCAGGCCCGCCTCGCGCATGATCGAGAGGCTCTCGAGGCCGCGGCTGCGCACCGTCTCGATCTTGGCCACGCTGTCGGGCGGCAGGCCGAGCGACGCGCCCTCGGTCGCCAGCGCGTCGTAGGTGACCAGCGTCGGCACCGCGACGCAGCCGGCGGCCGCGGCCAGCCGTGCCGTCTCCGCCTCGATCAGGTTGCAGTGCTCCAGCGAATGGACCCCGCACTCCACCGCGCGGCGGATCGCCTTGTCGGTGTAGAGGTGGGCGGCGACGTAGGTGCCCGCGTTCTCCGCCTCCTCCACCGCGGCGCGGATCTCGTCGCGGGAGAAGCCGAGCCAGTGGATCGGGTCGGTCGGCGAGGCGACGCCCCCGTTCGCCATGATCTTCACGAAATCCGCACCGGCCTTCAGCTCCTCGCGCGCCGCCCGGCGCACCGCGTCGACCCCGTCGCACAGCCGCCCCAGCTGACCGAGGCGCACCTGCGTCTCCGGCCGGTCGTCGAACCGGCCGCGGAAATCGGTGTGCCCGCCGGTCTGGCCCAGCGCCTTGCCGGAGATGACGAGGCGCGGCCCCTCGAACAGCCCCTCCTCCAGCGCGCGGACGAGGCCGTGGGTCGCCCCGCCCACGTCGCGCACGGTGGTGAAGCCCCGCATCAGCATGCCGGTCATGATGCGCGCCGCCCGGTGCGCCGTCAGCGCGTCCGGCAGCGCCGCGTTGGCCCCCAGGTTGGCCAGCGACGCCACCACGTGGACGTGGGCGTCGATCAGGCCGGGCATCAGCGTGCGCCCGCCGAGGTCGACCGTCTCGGCGCCCGCAGCACCGGCCCGCGAGCCGACCTCGCGGATCGTGCCGCCCTCCACCACGACCGAGACGGGGTCGGTCGGCCGGTCGGCGGTGCCGTCGACGATGCGGGCGTTGGTCAGGACGAGCATGGGAACGGCCATCGGTGGTCGGATCAGCGACCGCAGGATGGGGCGGGGCCGGGTTCCGCGCAACCCGGACGACACGCTCGAACATTGACGAACCGGCCCGTTCCCCGGACATTGCGCAGCGGCGAGGCGCCGCAGACCATACCGTCGACAGGGTTTTCCCCTCTCCATGCCCCTTCTCCTGGCGACAGGCATCCGGCGCAGCTTCTACGGGGTCCGTGCGCTCGACGGGGCCGAGGTGGCGGTGGAGGCGGGGACGGTCACCGGGCTGATCGGTCCCAACGGCGCCGGCAAGACGACCTTCTTCAACTGCATCTCCGGCATGATCCCGCCGGACGGGGGCCGCGTCGTCTTCGACGGGGAGGACGTCACCGGCTGGTCGCCCGACCGCATCACCCGGCGCGGCATGGTCCGCACCTTCCAGATCGCGCGTGGCTTCCCGCGCCTGACGGTGATGGAGAACCTTCTCCTCTACGGCCCCGACCAGCCGGGCGAGGCGGCGCTGACGGCGCTGTTCGGCCGCCGGGCGGCGAAGCGGCGGGAGGACGAGTTGGTCGCGCGCGCCAAGGGCATCGCCGCGCAGCTTCGCCTGACCCGCGTGCTCGACAACCGCGCGGCCGAGGTCTCGGGCGGGCAGAAGAAGCTCCTGGAGATCGGCCGCGCGCTGATGGCCGAGCCGCGGCTGGTTCTGCTGGACGAGCCGGTGGCCGGCGTGAACCCGACGCTCGCCGGCGAGATCCTGGAGATCATCCGCGGCCTGCGCGACAGGGGCCTCACCTTCCTCGTGGTCGAGCACGACATGGAGGCGGTCTCGCGCCTGTGCGACCCGGTGGTGGTGTTCGCGGAGGGTCGCCGCCTCACCCAGGGCACCTTCGCCGAGGTCGCGGCCGACCCGCGGGTGCAGGAGAGCTACATGGGGCGGCGCGCATGGGCCTCCTGAGGGCGGAGGGCGTCGTCGCCGGCTATTCGGCGGCCGACATGATCCTGAAGGGCGTCGCCGTCACGGTGGCACCCGGCGAGATCGTGTCGATCGTCGGCCCCAACGGCGCCGGCAAGTCCACCTTCCTCAAGGCGCTGGCCGGCCTCGTCCGGCCGTCGCAGGGCAGCATCCTGCTGGAGGGGCGGGAGCTGCGGGGCCTGAAGCCGCGGGAGATCGCGCGCGCCGGCATCGCCTTCGTCCCGCAGGAGAACAACGTCTTCGCCAGCATGACCGTGCGCGAGAACCTGGAGATGGGCGGCCACGTCGACCGGGCGGGGGCGTCGGACCAGATCGCGCGCATCTTCGAGCGCTTCCCCGACCTCCACGCCAAGCGGTGGCAGGCGGCGCGCACGCTCTCGGGCGGACAGCGGCAGATGCTGGCCATGGGCATGGCGCTGATGGTGGAGCCGAAGCTCCTCCTGCTCGACGAGCCCTCGGCCGGCCTGTCGCCGGTGGCGACCGAGCGGCTGTTCGAGACGATCCGCGCGATCCACGCCGACGGGACCGCGATCTTGATGGTGGAGCAGAACGCGCTGGAGGCGCTGGCGCTGTCCGACCGCGCCTACATCTTCGTCGACGGCCGCAACCATCGCAGCGGACCGGCCGCCGAACTCGCCGCCGACCCCGAGGTCCGGCGCATCTTCCTCGGCGGCGGGGGCACCGCCCCGGTCGCCGCGCAATCATGAACGAACAGGAGGGCAAGAGCACCATGACCATCGCCACCCACCGGCCGTCGCGCCGGTCCGTCCTCGCCGCCGGCGCCGCCGGTGCGGCGCTCCTCGCGGCCCCGGCCGTCGTCCGCGCGCAGGTGCCGCCGATCCGCCTCGGCTCGCTCACCCCGCTGACCGGTGCGGGCGGCGCCTACGGCCCGCGCATGCGCGACGCCATCGCGGCGGTGGTGAACGAGGTGAATGCGGCGGGCGGCGTGCGCGGCCGGCCGCTGCAGCTCGTCACCGAGGACGACCAGACCAATCCCGAGGCGGCCGTCCGCGCCGCGCGCAAGCTGATCGACGTCGACCGCGTCGCCGCCGTCATGGGCACCTGGGCCTCGTCGGTGACGACGGCCGTGGCGCCCTTGTGCTGGGAGAACCGGGTCTCGCTGTTCACCGTCTCGGGTGCGGACAGCATCACGCTGCTGCCGCACCAGGGCTACATCTTCCGCACCCAGCCGAACTCGCGCCTGCAGATGCGCACGGTCGCGAAGTTCGCGGTCGACGAGGGCGCCCAGCGCATCGCCTGGATGGGGCCGCAGACCCCCTTCGCCCAGTCCTCGATCGAGGAGTTCCAGCAGGTGGCGCAGGCGGCCAACCGCCCCTTCACCTCGCTGATCTACGAGGCCGACAAGGCGACCTACCGCTCGGAGGTCGACCAGATCCTGCGCGCACGGCCCGACTTCATCATGTTCGGCGGCTACACGCCGGACTCGATCGTGCTGGCCCGCGACCTATTCCGCGCCGGCTATCAGGGCAAGGTGATGGCCCCGGCCTATGCGATCAGCGCCCGGATGCTGGAGGCCCTGCCGCACGAGGTGACCCAGGGCGCCATGGTCTACGAGCCCTGGCCGGAGGTGGCGTCCACCGCCTATTCCCGGCTCCAGCGCCTGCTGGGCTCCGGCGTGGAGGTCGATCCCTACACCGCCCAGACCTACGACCACGCCAACCTCGCGGTCATGGCGCTGGCCATCGGCGGCGACGGCAACGGCCTCGCGATCAAGGACAACGTCCGGCGCATCAGCCAGGGCGGCGGCCAGGCGGTGGACAACGCGGTCGACGGGCTGAAGGCGATCGTGGCCGGGCAGAAGGTGGACTACACCGGCGCGTCCGGCCCGTGCGACTTCACCGCCGAGGGCGACATCACCGGTACCAAGTTCCGCTATCAGCGCGTCGACAAGGGCGCGTTCCAGGTGATGAAGATCGCCTGATCGCCTGATCGCCTGATCGCCTCCGGCCCCGCCCGTCGCGCGACGGGCGGGGCCGGACCGTCCGTTTTCCCTCGCCCTCAGGACACCCGACGCCCCGTGCTCGCCGAAGTCGCCCAGCTCCTGGTGAACGGGATCGTCACCGGCACCCTCCTCGCGGTGCCGGCCATCGGCTTCACGGCGATCTTCGCCGTGCTCCGCTTTCCCAACTTCGCCATCGCCAGCCACTGCACCATCGGCGCCTTCGCCGGCTACGTGGCCAACGTCACCTTCGGCGTGCCGGCCGCCCCGGCGCTCGCCTTCGCCTTCCTGATCGCGGGCCTGTTCGGCCTCCTGACCGACGAGTTCGTGCTGAAGCCCATGCGCCCCTACGGCGCGCTCACCACGGCCATCGCCGCCATCGCCCTGACGGTGGTGCTGGAGAACGTGGTCCGTTTCGCCTTCGGCAACGATCTTCGCGGCTACGACCTGCCGATCTTCCGCGACTGGCGCTTCTGGGGCATCCGGCTGGGGCCGCAGCAGGTGGAGAACATGGCGCTCGCCGTCTCGGTCATGGCGGCGCTGTTCCTGTTCCTGAAGTTCAGCCGCACCGGCAAGACCATGCGCGCGGTCGCCGACAACCCGACGCTCGCCGCCATCAAGGGCATCGACGCCGACCTCGTGGGCCGTATCGTCGCCTTCGTCGGCATGGGGCTGGCGGGGGTGGGGGGCATGCTGCTGGGCCTCGACACCTCGATCGATCCGCTGACCGGCTTCCGCGTCGTCCTCTCGGTCTTCGCCGCGGCGGTCGTCGGCGGGCTGGGCAGCATCCCCGGCGCGGTGGTGGGCGCGCTGCTCGTGGGCGTGGCGGAGGAGCTGTCGCTCCTGGTGGTGGAGCCCACCTACCGCTCGACCGTCGGCTTCCTCGCCATCCTGATCGTGCTGACGCTGCGCCCGCGGGGGCTCCTCGGCGAGAGGGCGTACTGAGGCCATGGAGAACTATCTCGTCGCCATCGCCACCTTCGCCGGCATCTACGCGCTGCTCGCGATGGGGCTGAACGTCTCCTGGGGGATGACCGGGCTGGTCAACCTGGGCATGGCGGGGTTCTTCGCGCTGGGCGCCTACGCCTCGGCCATCCTCACGGTTCGGACGGGGGCGTGGATCCCGCTGGGCTTCGGCCTCGCGGCCATCGTCGCGGCGCTGGCGGGGGCCGCGCTGATGGGGATCACGCGCAAGCTGCGCGGCGACTCCCTCGCCATCATCACGCTGGGCTTCTCCGAGTTCGTGCGCCTCGTGGCGGCGAACGAGATCTGGCTGACCCGCGGGTCGGACGGCATCTCCGGCATCCCCGGCCCGTGGCGCGGCGCGTTGAGCCCGGCGCAGTTCAACGTGCTGTTCTGCGTCATCGTGCTGGCGCTGGTCGCCGTCGCCTACGTCCTGTGCGAGCGCCTGCGCGACAGCCCCTACGGCCGCGTCCTGCGCGCGGTGCGCGAGGACGACACGGTGGCCGCGGTCGCCGGCAAGGCGGTCGACCGCTACAAGCTGCAGGCGTTCGCGATCGGGGCCGGCATCATGGGCGTGGCGGGGGCCGCCTACGGCCACTACACCAGCTACGTGGCGCCGGACATCTTCCGCCCGCTGATCACGATCTACATCTCCATGGCGCTCACGGCCGGCGGCGGCGGCAACAACCTGGTGCCCGGGG
>JBIJED010000193.1:0-5766 GCA_044343785.1 Azospirillales bacterium
GCAGGCCCCGGCGGCGCGCGCCTCCTCCGCCGTCAGGACGCGGCCGGTCAGCATCATGTCCTGCACCAGCGCCACGCCCACGAGGCGCGGGATGCGGACCGAGCCGCCGCCGCCCAGGAAGATGCCGCGCTGCCCCTCGGGCAGGGCGAAGAAGGCGGTCCGGTCGGCGACCCGCACGTGGGTCGCAGCGGCGAGTTCGAACCCGCCGCCGACCACGGCGCCGGTCAGCGCGACGAAGACCGGGACACGGCCGAACTGGATCGCCTCGAACGCCCGGTGCCACATGCGCGAATGGAGGATGCCGTCGGCGACGTCGCCGTCGCCGCTCACCTCGGAGAGGTCGAGGCCGGCGGAGAAGTGCTCCCCCTCCCCGTGCAGCACGGCCGCGCGGACGGCGTCCGGCAGGTCGTCCAGCGCGCGGGCGAGGCCCTCGACCGTCGCGTCGTCGAGTGCGTTGCACTTTTCCGGGCGGCGGATCGTCAGCACCGCGACGTCGCCGTCGATCGCGACCGAAAGGCTCGGGGGGAGGACGGGGTGCTGGTCCATCGGGGCCCTTCACGGAGCGGCTTGGAATCGTTATGCTTCATAACAGACCTTGGGCGACGCGTGAAGGACTTCGGCAAGGCCGTCACGGGGTCTATAAGGGGCGCACGGGATCCGCCGGACGGAACAGGACCGAACGCCCCGATGCTGCGCCATGGCCCCCTCGACCGGCGTCTCGGCTATCTGCTGCGCCGGGCGCAGCTCGCGGTCTTCCAGGATTTCTTCGCGACCTTCGCGGGCTTCGCCGTCACGCCGGCGCAATATGCGGTGCTGACGCTGGTCGAGGCCAACCCCGGGTCCTCGCAGACCCGGGTGGCCGAGGCGCTGGGCATCAAGCCGGCGAACTTCGTCGGGCTCGTCCGGGCGCTGGAGGCGCGCGGCCTCGTCGGGCGGGCGCCGGTCCCCGGGAACCGCCGCTCGATGGCGCTGACGCTGACGGAGGCGGGCGCGAGCCTGCTGACGGCCCTGCACGCCGCCGCCGACGCGCACGAGGGCCGCATCGCCGACCATCTGGGGCCGGACGTCTATGCGGCGCTGCTCGAACCCGTCGCGCGGCTCGGCCGGCTGCGCGACCCCTGAACGGTCGACCGCCGCGAGGAGCCGGGCGACGGCGCCGACGGGCCGGTGGCTCAGGACGCCCCGCCGTCCTCCCGCCAGCGCCGCACCAGCGACAGGTTGATGTCGAACAGGTCGAGCGCCCGGCCCACCGTCTGGTCGACGATGTCCTCGATCGTGCGCGGCCGGGAATAGAAGGCCGGGACCGGGGGCATGATGATGGCGCCGGCCCGGGTCGCCTGCTCCATCAGGGCGATGTGCCCGGCGTGCAGCGGCGTCTCGCGGAACAGCAGCACCACCCGCCGCCGCTCCTTCAGGCAGACGTCCGCCGCCCGGACGATCAGCTCCTCGTCGTAGGAATTGGCGATCCCGCTCAGCGTCTTGACCGAGCAGGGCGCCACCAGCATCCCCGCCGTCAGGAACGAGCCGGACGAGATCGCGGCGCCGATGTCGCGATGGCCGTGGACCACGTCCGCCAGCGCGCGGATGGCGTCGGCGTCCATGTCGATCTCGTCCATCGCGGTGCGGATCGCGGCGGGCGACAGGATCAGGTGCGTCTCGACGTCGGGGACCGCCCGGAGAAGCTGGAGCGCGCGCACGCCGTAGACGATGCCGGACGCTCCGGTGATGGCGACGATCAGGCGCCTCATGCGCGTGTCTCCGTGGGATCCGGCGGGGGCCGCCTCGCGGTCGTGGCGCGGACGACGAGGTCGGTCCCGAGCAGGTGGCGCGCGTCCTCGCCCGGTCGGGCGCCGAGCAGCTCCACCGCCAGCCGCCCGGCCTCGTCCCCGCGCGACGAGACGGTGGTGAGCGCCGGCGTGGTGCGGGCCGCCGTCACGTCGTCGCAGCCCACCACGCTCATCGCGTCGGGCACCGGCACCCCGCGCTCGGCCAGCCCGGCCAGCACGCCCTGCGCCGTGACGTCGTCGAAGGCGATGACCGCCGTGGCCCCGGCGTCCAGCACGAAGGGCACCGCCTCCCGCCCCGCCTCGAACGACGGCCGTCGGGCGGGCGGCACGGCATGGACGACGAGGCCGCGGCGCGCCGCCTCCGCCCCGACCGCGGCGGCGCGCTGCGCGCTCGACCACGAGGCGGGCGGGCCGGCGATCCAGGCGATCCCGGCATGTCCGAGTTCGGCGAGGTGGGCCACCGCCGCCGTCATGCCGGCCGCGGTGTCGATCAGCACGCGGGGAAGGCCCGCGACGTCGCGGTTCACCAGCACCACCGGCTGGCGGGCGGCATGGTGGCGGATGCGTTCGTCCGGCAGGCGGGAGGAGACCAGCACCAGCCCCTCCACCTGCCCCGCGAAGCGCGCCAGCAGGCGCTCCTCCCGGTCCGCGTCCTCGTCGGAGTTCCCGAGGAAGAGGCTGAGGTCCGACGCCTCGGCGTGGAGCTGCGCCGCGCGGATCAGCGGCGGGAAGAACGGGTTGGTCACGTCCGGCACGATCAGGCCGATGCGCCCGTGGCGGCCGGTGGAGAGGCCGCGGGCGGCCTGGTTCGGCACGTAGCCGATGCGCCGGGCCACCTCCAGCACCCGGGCGACCGTCTCCCCGTTCAGCATGCCCGGCCGGGTGAAGGCGCGGGACACCGTCGCGCGGGAGACGCCGGCGGCGGCGGCGACCTCGCTGATGGTCGGGACGGAGACGGCGGGGGCGGAGCGGGAGGGCATCGGCGCCTGTCCTATCATCGCCCGACGGTTGGGACCAGAGGCGGCGCGAGCGGCCCGGCTTGACTCGGCAACCGGTTGCAGGAAACAGTTCCCCCCGGCCCCGAGACGGAACGATGGACCCATGCCGCAGGACGCGAATTCCCCCGCCGGCCCCTTGGCGCGCCCCGGTTTCCGCGTCCGGTCGTTCCCGGACCGCGGGGCGATGGGCCGGGCCGCGGGCGCCGACGTCGCGGCCCACCTTCGCGCGTTGCTGGCCGGCCGGGCGGGCGTGCGCATGATCTTCGCCGCCGCCCCCAGCCAGGCGGAGGCGCTGGCGGCGCTGGTCGCGGCGCCGGGGATCGACTGGGGCCGCGTGACCGCCTTCCACATGGACGAGTACGTGGGCCTGCCGCCGGGGGCGCCGCAGCGCTTCGCCGCGTGGCTCGACGCGCACCTCTTCGGAAAGGTCCCGTTCGGCGCCGTCCACCGGATCGTGCCGGAGCCCGACGCGGAGGCCGCCGCCGCGCACTATGCGGCGCTTCTGGCCGAGGCCCCCGTCGACGCCGTCGTGCTCGGCATCGGGGTGAACGGGCACGTCGCCTTCAACGACCCGCCGGTCGCCGACTTCCGCGACCCGTACGCGGTGAAGATGGTGGAACTGGACGCCGTCTGCCGGCGACAGCAGGTGGACGACGGCTGCTTCGCGCACGTCGGCTCGGTGCCGACCCATGCGCTGACGCTGACCGTGCCGCGTCTGATGGACGCCGCGCGCCTCTTCTGCGTGGTGCCGGGACCTGCCAAGCGCGCGGCGGTCACGGCCACGCTGCACGGACCGATCGAGACCGCGTGCCCGGCCAGCATCCTGCGCACGCACGCCGACTGCACCCTCTATCTCGACGCCGATTCGACGCCGGAGGCCCGCCCGTGACAGATCCCGCGACCCCGATCGACGCCGACGCGCTCTGCGCGGGATACCTCGACACGGTGACCGCCCTGATGCGGTCGATCCTGACCGAGGAGGCGGACCCGCTCGCCCGCGCGGCGGCCAGGGTCGCCGACCGGATCGCCGCCGACCGCCTCGTCCACGTCTACGGGCCGGGCGGCCATTCGAACCTCGCGGCGCAGGAGATCTTCTTCCGCGCGGGCGGGCTGATGCACGTCGACGCCATCCTCGACGAGGGTACGCTGCTGTCCAACGGCGCGCTGCGGTCGATGGCGATCGAGCGCACGCCCGGCTACGGCAAGGTGGTGATCGCGAACCGCGACCTCGGGCCGGACGACCTGCTGATCCTCGTCAACGCCTACGGCATCAACGCGGCGTTGATCGACGCGGCGCTGGAGGCCAAGCGCCGCGGCGCCTTCCTGATCGGCGTGTCGAGCCGGGGCCATGCCGACGGCACGTCGCCCGACCATCCGGCCCGCCACCCGACGAAGCACAACCTCCACGACATCGTGGACATCGCGATCGACGTGAAGGTGCCGATCGGCGACTGCGCGGTGCGCGTGCCGGGCGTGGGCGAGGGGATCGCCGCCGTCTCCACCTTCGCCAACGCCTTCGCGCTCAACTGTCTCGTGATCCGCACCGTGGCGCTGCTGGCCGAACGCGGGATCGAGCCGCCCGTGTGGCGCAGCGGCAACGCGCCCGGCGGCGACCAGGCCAACGCCCGCTTCCTCGGCCGGTTCCGGGGCCGGGTGCGCAGCCTGTGACCATCGTCCGCGGCCGCGACCCCGCGACCGGCGCCGGCCTCGCCGTCGCGCTGACCGGGGGGCGGATCGCGGCCGTCGACCCCGATCCCACGGTCCCGGCCGACGCGCCCTGGATCGCCCCCGGCCTCGTCGATTTGCAGGTGAACGGCTGGGGCGGCCTCGACCTCAACGACGGGCGGCTCACGGCGGACACGGTCGCGCGCCTCGTCCGCGCGCTGGCGGCGACGGGCGTCACGACCCTCCTGCCCACCCTGATCACCGCGTCGGAAGAGAGCCTGTGCGACGCACTGGCCGCGATCGCCGCGGCGCGCCGGGCCGATCCCGCCGTCGCCCGCGCGATCCCCGGCGTCCATGTGGAAGGGCCATCGATCTCGCCGGACGACGGGCCGCGCGGCGCGCACCCGCGCGCCCACGTCCGCCCGCCCGACCGGGACGAGTTCGACCGCTGGCAGGCGGCGTCGGGCGGGCTCGTGCGGCTGGTCACGCTCGCGCCGGAATGGCCGGAGGCACCGTCGTTCGTCCGGTCGCTGGCGGCGGACGGCGTGGTCGTCGCCATCGGCCACAGCGCGGCCGACCCGGCGGCCGTGTGCGCCGTGGCGGACGCCGGCGCGCGGCTGTCGACCCATCTCGGCAACGGCGTCGCGGCGACGCTGCCGCGCCACCCGAACCTGATCTGGGCACAGCTGGCCGACGACCGGCTCGCCGCCAGTTTCATCGCCGACGGGCACCACCTGCCCGACGACACGCTGAAGGCCATGATCCGCGCGAAGGGCCTCGGCCGGTCGATCCTCGTCTCCGATGCGGTGGCGCTGGCGGGCATGCCCCCCGGCCTCTACGACACGCCCGTCGGCGGGCGGGTGGAACTGACGGCCGCGGGGCGCCTCGGCGTCGCCGGCACGCCCTATCTGGCGGGCGCCGCGCGGGCACTGAAGGACGGGGTGGCGACGGCGGTGCGGGCGGCGGGCCTCGGCCTCGCAGACGCGCTGCGCCTCGCCACCGCCAATCCCGCGGACCTGATCGGTGCCGCGGACCGGGGGCGGATCGCGCCGGGGGCCGTCGCCGACCTGATCCTCGTCCGCTTCGCGCCCGGCGACGCGACCCTCGGGGTGGAGACCGTCCTCGCCGGCGGCACGGAGATGCGGTCATGAGCCTTCTGCCCTGCGGCGTCGCGACGGTCGACGTCACACCGCCCCCCGGCCTGCGCATGGCGGGCTTCGCCGCCCGGACCGACCCGGCGACGGGCGCCCACGACGCGCTGACCGTCCGCGCGCTGGCGGTGGGTGACACGGCGGTGGCCGTCGCCGACGTGATCG
>JBIJED010000194.1:0-5765 GCA_044343785.1 Azospirillales bacterium
CGGATCTGGCTCGACGGCCGCAGCCTCGAGGCCGGGCCCGGCGACACCACCGTCTACGAGCCCGGCGCCATGCAGGCGAGCCAAGGCGCGTCCGTCGCCGGCTCCCGGTGGGGTTTCGTGAGCCTCTACGCCGAGCCCGGTTTCGTCGCACGGACGCTCGGTCTGCCGCAGCCGCCCCCGCCCGGCGAACCGGTGCTGCGCGATCGTGGTCTCTTCGGGCAGTTCATGCGTCTGCGACGGATCATCGCCCTGCGCGACGGAACGGACGACGGTCTGGCGGAGGAGACGGTGGTCGCGATCCTCGCCGCGACGGTCGGTGCGGGCGGGTGCCGCCGTCCGGTGCCACGCGGCGACGCGCTGGTCCGGCGCGTGGCGACGCTGCTGACCGACCGACTGGGCGACCGTCCGTCGTTGACGCAGATCGCGGCCGAGGTCGGGATCTCGCGTGAGCACCTGGTCCGCCGCTTCTCGGCCGCGTACGGCATGCCGCCGATGCGATGGGCGTTGCAGCGTCGGGTGGCGCGGGCACGCACACTGCTGCGCGCCGGGACGCCACCGGCCGATGTGGCCGCCACCCTCGGCTTCACGGATCAGGCCCATCTGACGCGTGTGTTCCGTGACGCGATGGGCACCACGCCCGGTCGATATCGCGCTGGCAACTGACGGCGATGCGGATCAACCGGGTACAAGACGGTGCCGTCGCCCTCCGATAGCAAGGGCCATCCCGTCCCCTCGGAGATCGCCGTGCTGACCCTCTTCTTCGCCGCCTTCCTTTTCGGACTGGCCTTCAACGCCGCACCTGGACCGGTGACGGCGGAAACGTTGCGTCGGGGCCTCAACGGCGGGTTTCGGCCGGCCCTTGCGGTCCAGATCGGATCGCTCGCGGGTGACCTCTCGTGGGCGGTCCTGGGGCTCGCGGGGGCGGCCGCCCTCTTCACCGTACCGATCCTGAGGTTACCGCTGGAACTCGCAGGGGCGGGGTTCCTCCTCTGGCTCGCCTGGGGCGCGTGGAACGACGCCGCCGAACCGAGGGACTTCGTCGCCGCCGACGGCCATGCCGCGAGCCGTGGCGCCATCGCGGCGGGGGCGGCGTTGGCGCTGTCGAACCCGCAGAACGTCTCCTTCTGGGCGGCGATGGTCGCGCCCATGGCCGCGCTGGGCGTGACGGACATGACGACGCCGGAGGCGTTCGTCTTCTTCGCCGGTTTCGCCGCGTCCTCCTTGACGTGGTGCTTCGTGGCCGCGGGCATCGTCGCGTGGTGCCGCTCCGTCCTCACGCCCGCTTTGCACCGGGCATTGAACGTCGGCTGCGCCGCCGCGCTGGGCATCTTCGGCCTGATCGCGGTATGGGGGGCGGCACGTGGCCTGCTGGGCCCGTAGCCTCGGACGGGTCCGTGTCCGTCAACCCATGGGGCGCCGCCTGTCACCGTCGCTCGTCACGCCGATTCTGCTTCTCTGCGTCTCCAACCTGTTCATGACGGTGGCCAGGTACGGCCCCACCTGAAGTCCCCCGACGCGCCGATGTGGAAGGTGGCGCTCGTGTCCTGGGGCATCGCCTTCGTGGAGTACTGCTTCGCGGTGCCGGCCAACCGTCTGGGTTACGTCACCTTCACGTCGGGGCAGCTGAAGGTGATCCTGGGGGTGATCACGCTCCCCGTCTTCGCCGGCTTCTCGGTCGTCTGGCTCGGCGAGACGCTGAGGTGGAACCATGCGGCCGCGTTCGGCTGCCTCGTTGCGGCGGTGGGGTTCATGTTCGCCGACCGTCTGTGACCGGAATGACGCGTCCGGCGGCTCCGCCACGAAAATTCCATGGTTCCGCCGCCGCTTCGCCGCGCGTCGCGCACGCGGCCCCGTTGCGCCCGGCACGGGTTTCACCTACGTCTCCGGCGCCCGTCGTCGGGGAGGAGTGGCTGTCATGGCGATGATCGAGGTGGATGCGCTGTCCCGGCGCTTCCGCGACGTGCAGGCGGTCGACGAGGTGAGCTTCTCGGTCGAGCGCGGCGAGGTGGTCGGGTTCCTGGGGCCGAACGGCGCCGGCAAGTCGACCACGATGAAGATGATCACCGGCTTTCTGGAGCCGTCGGGCGGCACGGCGCGGGTGGAGGGCTTCGACGTCCGCAGCCATCGGCGCGCGGTGCAGGCCCGCATCGGCTATCTGCCCGAGGGCGCGCCCGCCTACGGCGACATGTCGGTCGGCGCCTTCCTCGAGTTCGTCGGCAGGCTGCGCGGCCTCGACGGCGCGCGGCGGCGCGAGCGGATCGGCGAGATGGTGCACCGCCTGCATCTCGCCGACGTCTACGGCCGGCGGATCGAGACGCTGTCGAAGGGCTTCAAGCGCCGGGTGGGCATCGCGCAGGCGCTGCTCCACGACCCCGACGTGCTGATCCTCGACGAGCCGACGGACGGCCTCGACCCGAACCAGAAGTTCGAGATGCGCGAACTCATCCGCGCCATCGCGGGCGAGAAGGCGATCGTCGTCTCCACCCACATCCTCGAGGAGGTGGAGGCGGTCTGCACCCGGGCGATCATCATCGCCAGGGGCCGGGTTCTGGCCGACGCCACGCCGACCGACCTTCTCTCCCACGCGGGCATCGCGCAGGCGATCGAGGTCACGGTCGCCGCCGACGCGCACGATCGGGCGCGCGACCTGATCGCCCTGGTGGCGCATGTCCGCACCGTGGAGACGATCGGGGCGGTCAACGGCGTCGTGCGGCTGCGCGTCGTCGGCGACGGCGGCCGGCAGATCGTGACCGCGGTGGGTGCGGTGCTGCACGCCCACGACCTGCCCGTCGAGGACCTGCGCATGGAGCGCGGACGCCTCGACGCGGTGTTCCGCCAGATCACCCAGCGCTGACCGGAGGGCCTTCGATGCGGACCACGCTCGCCGTCTTCCAGCGGGAGTTCGGGGCCTATTTCGCGAGCCCCCTCGCCGCGATCTTCATCGTCATCTTCCTCGTGCTCGTGGGCGCCTTCACTTTTTTCCTCGGCGGCTTCTTCGAGCGCGGGCAGGCGGACCTGCAGACCTTCTTCTCCTTCCACCCTTGGCTCTACCTCGTTCTGGTGCCGGCACTCGGCATGCGGCTGTGGGCGGAGGAGCGCAAGGCGGGGACGATCGAACTCCTGATGACGCTGCCGGTCCGGACGTGGGAGCTGGTGCTCGGCAAGTTCCTGGCCGGCTGGGCCTTCGCCGGCCTCGTGCTGGCGCTGACCTTCCCGATGTGGCTCACGGTCAACCACCTCGGCCGCCCGGACAACGGCGTCATCCTCGCCAGCTACATCGGCAGCTGGCTGATGGCGGGGGTCCTTCTGTCGCTGGCGGCGTGCCTGTCGGCGCTGACCAGGAACCAGGTGATCGCCTTCATCCTCGCCGCCGCGGGCGGATTCGTGCTGATGCTGGCCGGCATCGACGTGGTGCTGGGCTTCCTGCGCCCCTGGGCGTCGACGGCGGTCGTCGACTTCGTGGCGACGCTCAGCGTGCTGACGCACTTCCAGCAGATCACCCGCGGGGTGATCGAGGCGACGACGCTGGTCTTCTATCTCGGGCTGATCGCGACGTGCCTGTTCGCGAACACGGCCCTGATCGAGCGCGAAAAGGCGAAGTGAGGGGAGGGGGACGATGACGACCGGATACCGTTTCGACCGCACGACGCTCCTCGGGCCGGCGATCGCGCTCGCCGTGGTGCTCTTCCTCGCCGTCTACGCCATGGCGACGGCGCTGGTGGGCGATCGGCGGATCGACCTGACCGAACAGCGTCTCTACACGCTTTCGGAGGGCACGAAGACGACGCTGGCGGGGATCCGCGAGCCGGTGCGTCTCCGCCTCTATCTCTCGGACGCGCTGACCGAGGCGGCGCCCAACCTGCGCGCCTACGCCGACCGGGTGCAGCAGATGCTGCGCACCTACGTCGCGCTGTCGGGCGAGCGCATCCGCCTCGAGGTGATCAACCCCCGGCCCTTCTCGCCCGAGGAGGACCGCGCGGTCGCCTTCGGCCTGCGGGGTGCGGCCGTGAACGCGGCCGGCGACCGCGGCTTCTTCGGCCTCGCGGGCACCAACTCCACCGGCGACCAGCAGGTGATCGAGTTCTTCGCGCCCGAGCGCGAGCCCTTCCTCGAATACGACCTCACCCGCCTCGTCATCGCGCTGGCCGACCCGGGCAAACCGGTCGTGGCGATGATCGACGGGCTCGGCCTCTCCGGCTCCATGCAGAACCGGTTCCAGGCCCAGCAGGTGATGGACCAGTTCCGCCAGTTCTTCGACGTGCGCCTTCTCGGCGGCGACCTCGCGGAGGTCGGGGCCGAGGTGAAGGTTCTCGTGCTGGTCAACCCGCAGAACCTGTCGGATGCGACGCTCTACGCCATCGACCAGTTCGTCCTGCGCGGCGGCCGTACCCTCGTCTTCGTCGATCCGCTGGCGGAGACGCAGGAGGGCATGCGCCCGGGCCAGCCGCCGCCGAACCCGCGCTCGGACCTGCCCCGCCTGTTCAAGGCCTGGGGCGTGACGTTCGACGCGCAGAAGATCGTGGCCGACCGCGGCTATGCGATGCAGGTTCAGGCGATGGCCGGGAACCGCCCGATCGTCGTCAACTACGTCCCGTGGCTCCAGCTGCGCGACGGCGCGCTCTCGACCGCCGACGTCGTCACCGCGCGCATCCCGTCGCTCAACCTGACCGCGGCGGGCGCCTTCGCGCTGGCCGAGGGGGCGACCGCGACGCTGACCCCGCTCGTCTCCTCCTCGGCCGACGCGATGCTGATGGATGCGACGCGGGTGCAGGACGGCGGCGACCCGCGGGCCCTCGTGCGCGACTTCCAGCCGGCCGGCTCGCCCTTCGTGCTTGCGGGCCGCCTGCGCGGCACCGTCGCCACCGCCTTCCCCGACGGTCGCCCCGAAGGCGCGCCGAAGCCGGAGACCGAGACGCCGCACCTCGCGACCTCGTCGGCGCCGGCCAACGTCATCCTCGTCGGCGACGCCGACATGCTGAGCGACCGCAACTGGATCGACGTCCGTCCGATGATGGGCCAGCGGGTGGGCGTGCCCTTCGCAGGCAACGCCGACTTCGCGGTGAACGCGATCGACAACCTCGCGGGTGGCGAGGCGCTCTTGTCGCTGCGGGGCCGCGGCCTGTCGCAGCGGCCGTTCGAGGTGGTGCGCGAGCTGGAGGCCCAGGCCGAGGCCCGCTTCCGCCAGACCGAGCAGGAGTTGACCCAGCGCCTGCGCGACGCCGAGGAGCGCATGCAGCAGATCGGCCGCGGCCAGCGCACCGGCACCGACGGCCAGGTGATCCTCACGCCCGAGCAGCAGCAGGAGATCGAGCGCTTCCGCGCCGACATGCTCCAGACCCGGGCGGAGCTGCGCGACGTGCAGCACGCGCTGCGCCAGGACATCGACCAGCTGAAGAACCGGCTGACGCTGCTCAACGTCGCCGCGGTGCCGGCGCTCGTGATCGTGATCGCGATCCTGGCGGCGCTGTTCCGCCCCACCCGCCGCCCGCCCCCGCCGCCGGCGGGCATGGCGGCGGCCTGAGACGACAGGAGACGGACGCCATGAACCCGACCGCCTTCCTCGCCCTCCTCCTCGTCACCGTCGCGGCGGTGGGCGGGGCCGTGTGGACCACCGCCGAGCGGCCCCGCGCCGTCGCCGACGAACGGGCGGGCGAGCGTCTCTTCCCCGTGGTCACGGCCCGTGCGAACGACATCGCCCGGATCGAGGTGACCGACAAGGGCACGACCGCCGTGGTCGCCCGCGAGGGCGCGGGCTGGGTCATGCC
>JBIJED010000195.1:0-5751 GCA_044343785.1 Azospirillales bacterium
GCGCGTCACCTCCACCAGCGAGACGGTGGAGGCGATGGCGGTCGCGTGCATCAGCATCACCACCTCGTTCCCGTACTGCGGCAACGCCCGGCGCAAGGCACCCGGCAGCAGGATGCGGCGCCAGATCGCGAAGGACGACATGCCGAGGCTGCGCGCCACCTCCACGTCGCCGGCCGGGGTGGCCTTCAGCGCGCCGGCGAAGATCTCGGTCGTGTAGGCCGTGGTGTTCAGCGCGAAGGCGAGCCAGGCGCAGAACCAGGCCGAGCGGAGCATCGGCCAGGCCGCGCTCTCCCGGATCCACTCGAACTGGGCCAGCCCGTAATAGATCATGAAGAGCTGGACCAGCAGCGGCGTGCCGCGGATCACGTAGGTGAAGAGCCACACCGGCGTCGAGAGCCAGCGGTTGGCGGAGGCGCGGGCGACCGCCAGCGGCACCGCGAGCACGAAGCCGGCGGCACACGACATCGCGAGCAGCAGCAGCGTCACCCGGATCCCGTCCAGAAAGGCGGGGAGCGAGCCGCCGATGACGTCCCAGTCGAACATCTAGAGGTCCACCCGCCGCACGCCGAGCGAGAAGCGCCGCTCGACGAGGTGGAGGACGAGGATCGAGACGGTGGTGATCGTCAGGTAGATGGCGCCGATGGCGGCATAGAAGGTGAAGGGTTCCCGCGTGGCGGCCGAGGCGAGGCTCGCCCGGTGCATCATGTCGTCGAGCCCGATGATGGAGACGAGCGCCGTCGCCTTGACCATGACGAGCCAGTTGTTGAGGAAGCCCGGGATCGCGTGGCGCACCATCTGCGGCACGAGGATGCGCGCGAGCACCTTGGGGAACGTCATGCCGTAGGCGAGCCCGGCCTCGATCTGCCCGCGGGGCACGGCGAGGATGGCGCCGCGGAAGGTCTCGGTCAGGTAGGCGCCGAAGATGAAGCCCAAGGTCGCGGTGCCGGCGACGAAGGGGTTGATGTCGATGTAATCCAGCTCCCACGCCATGGTGATCTCGTTGATGAGGATCTGCCCGCCGTAGAAGATCAGGAGCATCAGCACGAGGTCGGGCAGGCTGCGGATCAGCGTCGTGTAGACGTCCGCCGCCGCGCGGGCCACCCGGCTCTCCGACAGCTTGGCGACGGCACCGGCCAGCCCGAACAGGCTGGCGATGGCGAGCGACAGGGCGGCGACCGACAGCGTCGTCCACAGCCCGTCGAGGATCATGGGGAGATAGCCGTGGAGCATGCGCGATCCTCAGTTCCGGGCGACCGACCGTCGGCCTGTTCCCGGCCCCCTCTCCCTGTCCCTCTCCCCGGGGGGGAGAGGGGACGCAGCGTCACGTGAACTCCCCTCCCCCCACCGGGGGGAGGGGGCGGGGGAGAGGGGGCGGGAGCAGACCGAAGCTGTCCGGCCCCTCCCCACCCTCAGCTGTCGCCGGCGATGTCGAAGTCGAAGTACTTGGCCTGGAGCGCCTTGTAGGTGCCGTCGGCCTTCATCTCCTTCAGCGCCGCGTCGATGCGGGCCTTCAGCGCGTCGCCCTTGCGCACCGCGATGCCGACGCCGGCGCCCAGCCCGGTCTGGAAGCTCTCGCCCACCTGCTCGAAGCCACGGCCCTCGGGCTTCTTCAGGAACGCCTCGCCCGAGACGACCGACGATCCGAACGCGATGTCGCCGCGGCCGGCGACCAGCTCGAGATAGACGTCCGTCTCGCGCGCGGCGAGGTGCACCTTGCTCCCGGGGTAGTTGTCGGCGAGATACTTCGCGCGCGGCGAGTTGCGCAGCACGATGATGGTCCTGTCCTTCAGCGTCTCGGGCTTGTTGTCCTTGAAGGCGCCGGCCTTGGCGACGAAGCGGGAGGGCGTGCTGTAGTAGCTGTCGGAGAAGTCGACCGCCTTCAGCCGCTCCTCGGTGATCGTCAACGAGGCGACGATCATGTCGAACTTGCGGGCGTTCAGCGCCGGGATCATCCCGTCGAACTCCTGCTGGACGAACACGCATTCCGACTTCAGCTTGGCGCAGACCGCATTGGCGATGTCGATGTCGAAGCCCGACAGCTTGCCGTCGGGGGCGACCATCGAGAACGGGGGATAGTTGCCCTCCACGCCCACGCGGATGCGGTTGGTCTGGGCGTCGGCCGGGGCGGCGAGGCCGGCGACGGCGGCGGCGGCGAGCGCGGCGGCCGCGAGGAACTGGCGTCGGAACATGTGAAGCTCTCCCTTGGGGTGATCACGGCACCTCTTGCCCGACGCAGTGTGATGCCGGATTTTCATGTGAGCAAGAGATGAAAAGAAGTTTTCATCGGGAGGATCCCATGGCGGCCGTCGCCACCGCGCCCGAACTGGCGCTCGCCGGCACGGCGTTCGGCGCCCGGCTGCTCGAACTGCGCCGCAAGGGCTCGCCCTCGAACCGCACGATCGCGGAAGCCGTCCTGCGCAATCCGGTGCGGATCGCGACGGGCAGCATCGAGGAGGTCGCGGCGGCGACCGGCGTTTCCACGGCGACGCTGAGCCGCTTCGCCCGCACGGTCGGCTTCGCCGGCTATGCGGAGCTGCGGGCTCAGATCGGGGAGGTGCTGCGCGCGCTGCTCCAGCCGGTGGAGAAGCTGCGCGACCGGATCGACCGGGAGACGGGCGCCGACGATCCCGTGCGCGAGGGGCTGGAGCGGACGGTCCTGAACGTGCGCCAGACGGTCGAGGCGCTGGGGCCGGCGCAGCTGGAGGGGGTCGTCGCGGCGCTGCGGGGCGCGCGGGCGATCTACGTCATGGGGTTCGGCCTGTCGGCCCATCTGGCCGCGATGCTGTCGCTGGGCCTCCAGCCCTTCTGCCCGCAGCTCGTCAACGTGGTGGAGTTCGGCGGCACCGAGGTGGCGGCGGGCCGGCTGATGAACGTCGGCCCGGGCGACGTGCTGCTCGCGATCTCGTTCCCGCGCTACGCGACCGACGCCCTGCGCCTCGCCCGCTACGCCCGCGACCGCGGTGCGAAGGTGATCGCGATCACCGACGGCCCGGCCTCGCCGCTCACCGACGTGGCCGACCTCGCGCTCGCCGCCTTCGCCGCGCACCCGGTCGTCTCGTCCAGCAACGTGGCGGCGGTGGTGGTGGTGGAGGCGATCGTGACGGCCATGATGGTGTCCGACCGCGAGAACGTGGCCGCGGCGGCCCGGCTCACCGACGCGATCTCGTCCTACATCCTGCGGGGGGAGCGGTAGGGGGCTGTGGAAGGCCCTCACCCTGTCCCTCTCCCGCGGCGCGGGAGAGGGACAGGGTGAGGGGCGTTCGAACTTTACGCCGCCCGCTCCACCGCGCGCCGCGCCGCCAGCGCCTCCGCCACGAGGCAGAGCGCCTCGAACAGCACCGTGGCCCCCACCATCGCCGTCATGCCGGTGGGATCCAGCGGGGGCGAGACCTCCACCACGTCCGCACCCACGACGTCGACGCCGCGCAGGCCCCGCACGAGGCGCAGCGCCTCGCGGCTGGTGAAGCCGCCCATCTCCGGCGTGCCGGTGCCCGGCACGAAGGCGGGGTCCAGCGCGTCGACGTCGAAGGACAGGTAGGTCGGGCCGCCGCCCACGACGCGCCGGGCCTCGGCCAGAACGGCGTCGAGGCCGATGCGGTCCACCTCCTCCATGTCGACGATCCGCACGCCCTGGGCCACCGCCCAGCCGTATTCGTCCGCGTCGTAGCGCGAGCCGCGGATGCCGATCTGCACCGTCCGGCGCGGGTCGAGCACCCCGTCCTCGATCGCCCGGCGGAAGCCGGTGCCATGGGTCAGGCGCTGGCCGCCGAAATAGGTGTCGCCGGTGTCGCCGTGGGCGTCGACGTGGACCATGCCGACCGGGCGCCGCCGGCCCAGCACGCGCAGGACCGGATAGCTGACGAGATGGTCGCCGCCCACCGCGACGGGCACGATCCCGCCGGCCACGACCTCGCCCACGAACCGCTCGATCCGGCCCATGGTGTCGGCGATGTCGATCGGGTTCACGTCCACGTCGCCGAGGTCGCAGACCCGCGCGAGGTCGTAGGGGGCGACCCCGGTGGCACCGTTCACGAGGCGCATCAGGCTCGACTGGTCGCGCACCGCCCGCGGGCCGTGCCGGGCACCGGGGCGGTTGGTGGTCGCCCCGTCGAAGGGGATGCCGAACAGCCCCACCTCCGCCCGTCCCGCGGCCTCGGCCGGGGACAGGTGGGGCAGGCGCATGAAGGTGGCGATGCCGGCGAAGCGCGGCAGCACCATGCCCGAGATCGGGGCGAAGTCGTCGCGGCTCACGGCGGGCCTCAGGCGGGAAGGAGGGCGCGGAGCGTCGTGAGGATCCGCTCGATCCCCTCGTCCAGCTCCGCGCGGGAGATGACGAGCGGCGGGGCGAAGCGCAGCACCGTCTCGTGCGTCTCCTTGGTCAGGATGCCGGCCCGCAGCAGCGCCTCGGCCGCGTCGTGGGCGGACAGCACCGCGGGGTCGAGTTCCACGCCCACGAACAGGCCGCGCCCGCGCACGTCGCGCACGCCGGGGCCGCGCAGCGTCGACAGGCGCTCGATCAGCACCGCGCCCAGCTCCGCCGCCCGCTCGGGCAGGCGCTCCTCGACGATCACGTCGAGCGCCGCCTTCGACACGGCCGCCGCCAGCGGGTTGCCGCCGAAGGTGGACCCGTGGGAGCCGGGCTCCATCAGCCCCAGCACCGCGCGGTCGGCCAGCACGGCGGAGACCGGCAGCACGCCGCCGCCCAGCGCCTTGCCCAGGATCAGCACGTCGGGGCGGATGCCCTCGTGCTGGAAGGCGAAGAGGCGGCCGGTACGGCCGAGGCCGGTCTGCACCTCGTCCAGCACCAGCAGCACGCCCGCCTCGTCGCAGGCGCGGCGCACGGCGGCCAGATAGCCGTCGGGCGGGATGACGATCCCGGCCTCGCCCTGCATCGGCTCGATCATCACGGCGGCCGTGTCCGGGCCGATGGCGGCGCGCAGCGCCTCCGCATTCCCGAACGGCACCGCGTCGAAGCCCGGCGCGAAGGGGCCGAAGCCGTCGCGGTAGGCCGCCTCGGAGGAGAAGCCGACGATCGTCGTCGTCCGCCCGTGGAAGGAGCCCTGCGCCACCACGATGCGGGCCCGGTCCGGGGCGATGCCCTTGGTGCGGTAGCCCCAGCGGCGCGCGGCCTTGATCGCGGTCTCGACCGCCTCCGCACCGGTGTTCATCGGCAGCGCCAGATCGAAGCCGGCGAGCGTGGTCAGCGTCTCCAGCCAGGGGGCGAGGCGGTCGGTGTGGTAGGCGCGGCTGGTGAGCGCGAGGCGGCCCGCCTGCTCCGTCAGGGCGGCAAGGATGCGCGGGTGGCCGTGGCCGAGGCTGACGGCGGAATAGCCGCTCATCATGTCGAGGTAGCGGCGCCCGTCCAGATCCTCCGCCCAGACACCCGACGCACGGGTCAGCACCACGGGCAGGGGCGCGTAGTTCGGCGCCGCGACGGCGGCCTCCCGGGCGACGACGGCGGCGCCGCGGCTGCCCAGGGTCGGCGACAGGGTCTGCTGTCGGCTCATGACGGTCTCCGTACGGCGGGGAGAGGAATGTCGTGGAGTCTAAGCGTCAGGGCGGAGCCGGTGCGGTCGAATGTCCGGGGTTGGACGACAGGATCTGTCGCTGCCGGGTCGGTCGCCGGCCGATCCCGTGGGTGCGGGGCAGGGGCTCCCCCCGCGCCGTCTCAGAGCCGGTGCGCCTCCTCGGTGATGGTGCCGCTCATCGAGGCCTTCATGCGCACGGGCTCGATCCGGCGTTCGATCAGGG
>JBIJED010000197.1:0-5733 GCA_044343785.1 Azospirillales bacterium
CGTCACCACGACGCGGCGGCGCACCCGCTCAGTCACCCGGGACGGGCGCCAGGTCGCGGATCCGTGCCACGAGGTCGCCGAGCGTGCGGATGGTCCGCGCGGCCTCGGTCGCGTCCAGCGGGATCTCGATCTTCAGGTCGTCCTCGAGCTGCATCAGCACCTCGACCATCTCGAGCGAGGTGACGCCGAGGTCCTCGATCGTCATCTCGGGCGAGAGCGTGGCCCGGTCCCGGCGGGTCTCCTTGGCGACGAGGGCGTAGATCCGATCCTCGATGTCCGACATCACGCCCTTCCCCCCGCGATCAGCCGAGCCGGCGCCGGATCTCCGCGACGTCCGAGAACAAGCCCTTCAGCCGCTTGAGATTCCGGAGCTGGCTGAAGAACTCGCTCTTCGGCATGGCGGGCATGCCGATGACCACCTGGCGGGCCTCGACGTCCGAGCCGATGGCGGCACCGCCCGCCGCCACCACGTCGTCGCCGATCCGGAGATTGTCGGCGACAGCCACCTTGCCGCCGAGCACGACCCGGTCGCCGATCACCGTGCTGCCGGCGATCCCCACCTGGCCGCAGAGCAAGCAGTTCGAGCCCACCACGACGTTGTGGCCGATCATGACGAGGTCGTCAATCTTCGTGCCCGCCCCGATCCGGGTGTCGCGGAGCGTGCCGCGGTCGATGGCGGTCAGCGCTCCGATCTCCACGTCGTCGCCGATGGTGACGCCGCCCAGCGAGGCGATCCGCTCGATGACGACGTTGCGCGTTCCCTCCTCCACCCGGCCGGTCGCCTTCGCCGCCTCGACGCTGCCGCGCTCGGGCGTGACGAAGCTGAAGCCGTCGGCGCCGATCGAGGCGTTCTGGTGGATGATGACGCGGTCGCCGACCGTGCAGCGGTGGGCGATGCGCGCGCCCGCGTGGACGAGGCAGCCGCGGCCCACCGTCGCCTTCTCGCCGACCGTGACGTGGGACATCAGGATGGTGCCGGCCCCGATCCGCGCGCCGGGGCCGACGTGGACGAACGGACCGATCGCGCAGCCCTCGCCGATCTCGGCCCCCGGCTCGACCAGCGCGGTCGGATGGATGCCGGGCGGGGCGAAGGGCGGCGGCTCGAACAGCGCGTTCAGCTTGTGCATCGCATAGCGCGGACGCCCCACCTCGATCCACGCCGCCAGCGCCCCTTCCGGGATCGGCGCCCCGGCCGGCACGAGGGCGGTCCGCGCGCGGGTGGCGGCCAGAAGCGGCAGCAGGCTCGCCCCCATCGCGACGGCGACGTCCCGCCCGTCGGCGGCGTCCGCCGGGTGGACGGGGCGGACCACCTCGAGGGTGCCGTCGCCGTGCAGCGTGCCACCCAGGGCGGCGGCGAGGTCCGCGATCTTCATGCGCTTGACGGTCCGGTCCCGGAATGCTCAATAACGCCGCCACCTATACCAGCGACCGTCGCAGGGCGGAAGCGACGCACCCGGCGAGCCGCTCGTCGAAAATGCGCGAAATCGAAATTTCCCATGCGATGGTCACAGTTAGGGCACAATCTTATCCTTGAACTCAAGGAACTGGCGTGGGCATGATTCGGGCGTGGCGGCCCGGAACGTCCGGCGTGGGCGTCGATCGAAAGGCTCTTTTCCATGGACAGGATCCGCATCCGCGGTGGGCGTGCGCTCAACGGCACGATCCCGATCGCCGGCGCCAAGAACGCCGCCCTGCCGCTGATGTGCGCGAGCCTCCTGACCGACGGTTCGCTGCGCCTCGCCAACGTCCCCGACCTCGCCGACATCCGCATGCTGGAACAGCTGCTCGCCCAGCACGGCGTGCTGGTGGGCCGCGACGGCGGGACGGGCGAGATGGTGATGACGGCCGCCCGCATCGCCTCGACCGAGGCGCCCTACGACATCGTGCGCAAGATGCGGGCGTCGGTCCTCGTCCTCGGCCCTCTGCTGGCCCGGTGCGGTCGCGCCCGCGTGTCGCAGCCGGGGGGCTGCGCCATCGGCAGCCGGCCGGTCGACATCCACCTGACCGGGCTCCAGGCGCTGGGCGCCGACGTCGACCTCGTCGACGGCTACATCGAGGCGTCGGCCCCGCGCGGGCTGACCGGGGGCCTCGTCAAGTTCCCCTTCCCCTCGGTGGGCGCCACCGAGAACGTGATGATGGCGGCCGCGCTGGCGCGCGGCGAGACGGTGATCGAGAACGCGGCGAAGGAGCCGGAGATCGTCGACCTCGCGGACTGCCTCGTCGCGATGGGCTCGACCATCGAGGGTGCGGGCACGTCGCGCATGGTCATCCAGGGCCGCGACCGGCTGCACGGCGCCTCGCACCGGGTGCTGGCGGACCGGATCGAGACGGGCACCTATCTGATGGCGGCGGCGGTGACGGGCGGCGAGGTCGAACTGACCGGCACGTCGATCGACCTCGTCTCGGCCGCGGTCGAGAAGATGCGCGAGGCCGGCGTGACCGTGACCGGCACCGAGCAGGGCATCCGCGTCCACCGCCGCAACGGCCCGCTGACCGGGATCGACGTGGTGACCGAGCCGCACCCCGGCTTCCCCACCGACCTGCAGGCCCAGATGATGGCCATGCTGACGGTGGCGGACGGCGCGTCGCTGATCACCGAGAACATCTTCGAGAACCGGTTCATGCACGTGCCGGAACTCTGCCGCCTCGGCGCCGACATCAACGTGCACGGCGCCTCGGCGGTGGTGCGCGGCGTGAAGCGCCTGTCGGGCGCACCGGTGATGGCGACCGACCTGCGCGCCTCGGTGTCGCTGGTGATCGCGGCGCTGGCGGCGGAGGGCGAGACCGAGATCAACCGCGTCTACCACCTCGACCGCGGCTACGAGCGGCTGGAGCAGAAGCTGGCGGCCTGCGGCGCGGACGTGGAGCGCGTCGCGGCCTGACGCCTCAGCCCCGACGTTCGACGACGATCCGCCGCGGCGCGTCGCCCGCCCCGCCGATCGTCACGTCGATCCGTCGCACCGGTCGCAGGGGGCCGAGGCGGCCCGGCCATTCGACCAGCACGATCCCGTCCGCCGTCGCCTCCTCCCACCCCAGCTCGTACACCTCCTCGGGGCCGGACAGGCGATAGAGGTCGAAGTGCCAGACGGTGCCGGCGGGTGCCGCATAGGTCTGGACGAGGGTGAAGGTGGGGCTCGGCACCTCCTCGTCCGGATCGCCGGTCAGCGCGCGCACGGCGGCACGGGCGAAGGCCGTCTTGCCGGCGCCGAGGTCGCCCTCCAGGCACACCACGTCGCCCGGCCGCAGACCGCGGGCGAAGGCCGCGGCCAGGGCCGCGGTCGCCGCCTCGTCCGCGACCGTGAACGTGCCGGACTTGAACGCGTCGCCGTCCGCGGGCATGTCTTCGCCCGTCGCTCGCCCGTCCCGAAACCGATCCCCGCCGGAAGCCGCCATGTCCATCGTTCCTCACCGCACCGACGTCGCCATCATCGGGGCGGGTCCCGTGGGCCTGTTCGCGATCTTCGAGTGCGGCATGCTGCGCCTCAAGTGCCACGTGGTCGACGCGCTGGAGATGGTGGGCGGCCAGTGCAGCGCCCTCTATCCCGAAAAGCCGATCTACGACATCCCCGGCCACCCCGCCATCGACGCGGGCGTGCTGATCGACCGGCTGGCGGAACAGGCGTCGCCCTTCGATCCCGTCTACCACCTCGGCCAGCAGGTGGTCTCGCTCACCCGCACCGCCGAGGAGCGGTGGCTCCTGACGACGGACGCGGGCACGGCGATCGACGCGCGCTGCGTCGTCCTCGCGGCCGGCGTCGGCGCGTTCGGCCCGAACAAGCCGCCGCTCGACGGCATCGCCGGCTACGAGGGGTCGTCGGTCTTCTATCTGGTGAAGCGCCGGCAGGACTTCGCGGGCAAGCGGGTGGTGATCGCGGGCGGCGGCGACAGCGCGGTCGACTGGGCGATCTCGCTGTCGGAGGTGGCGGCCTCGGTGCAGGTGGTCCACCGCCGGGCGAAGTTCCGCGCGGCCCCGGAGAGCGCCGCGCGCCTGGACGAGCTGGCGAAGGCGGGGCGGATCGAGCTGGTCGTCCCCTACCAGCTGTCGGGGCTGGAGGGCGACGGGCGGACGCTGACCGGCGTCCGGGTGGCCGACCTCGACGACAACGAGAAGGTCCTTCCGGCGGACGTGCTGCTGCCCTTCTTCGGCCTCGCCATGAACCTCGGGCCGATCGCGGACTGGGGCCTGAACCTCGAGCGCAACCACGTGACGGTCGATCCGCTCACGCTCGCCACGAACGCCCCCGGCGTCTTCGCGATCGGCGACATCGCCACCTATCCGCACAAGCTGAAGCTGATCCTGTCCGGCTTCCACGAGGCGGCGATGGCCGCGCACGCCGCCTTTCCGATGATTCGGCCGGGCGAGGTCCTGCACTTCGAGTATTCGACATCGAAGGGCGTTCCCGGAGCGGCATGACAAACATCCCTGTCCAAAGATATGATCGTTCGAACCGTTCGGTCGTGTGACCGTCGGTCACGTCGGACCGCGTCGTGAGGGCGCGGACTGCCCCGATCCGTTTGCGAGGTCGACCATGTCCGTGGATCCCGAACGCCTGACCTTCCGCCCCGGCGACGTGATCTTCCGCCAGGACGATGCCGGCGAGTGCGCCTACTTCATCGAGGAGGGGACGGTCGAGATCGAGCGCGAAACCGACGGCCGGACGCTCAAGCTCGGGACGATGCAGAAGGGGCGGCTGCTGGGCGAGATCGCGCTGATCGACCGGGGCGTGCGCTCCGGCACGGCCGTCGCGAGGACGAACGTCACCTGCCTCCTGATCACGAGCGAGCATTTCGACGGCTACATGAGCGGCCTCGACCCGCTGATGCGGATGATCATCGGAACCCTCATCAAGTACGTGCGCACGAACAACGAGATGCTCCAGCGCTGAACGCCGACGGCGGTTGCGGTCGCCGCCGTGCGGACACTAGACTCGCCGGCATGGCAATCCGGCTGGCCTGAGGAACGTCCGACGATGCGACGGTTCACCCGTGCGATGGTGCTGGCGGCGGGCCTCGGGTCCCGCATGCGCCCGGTCACGGACGACCTGCCAAAGCCGCTCGTGACCGTGGGCGGCAAGACCCTGATCGACCATGCGCTCGACGACCTCGCGTCGGCGGGTGTCGAGACGGCGGTCGTCAACGTCCACTATCGCGCCGACCAGGTCGCCGACCACCTCGCCGGCCGGACCCGCCCGCACATCGTGCTCTCGCCCGAGGACAGGCTGATGGGCACGGGCGGCGGGATCCGGGCCGCCCTGCCGCACCTCGGCGACGAGCCGTTCTACGCGGCCGACTGCGACGCGCTGCGCCTCGACGGACCGACGCCCGCGCTGCGCCGCCTCGCCGCCGCCTGGGACGACGCGCGGATGGACGCGCTCATCCTCGTCGTGCCGACGGCCCGCAGCATCGGGATGCCCGACTTCGGCGTCATGTTCCTCGATCCCGACGGCCTCGCCCGCCTGCCCGAGGAGCGCGAGATCGCGCCCTACGCCTTCGCCTCGGTCCAGGTTCTGGCCCCGCGGGTGTTCGCCGGCACGCCGGACGGCCCCTTCTCCTACAAGGACCTGTGGCGGCGGGCGCAGGAGAACGGGCGCCTCTGGGGCCTCGTCCACGACGGCCCCTGCCTCCAGGTGCTGACGCCCGAGTCCGTGGGGCTGGCCGACGCGCTCCTCGACGAGCGCCGCGCCCGCTGGGTCGAGGTGTGAGCGTGGGCGGGCTTCCGAAGGCCCTCACCCT
>JBIJED010000198.1:0-5724 GCA_044343785.1 Azospirillales bacterium
GGCGATCCAGCCGAGGTAGCGTTCGAGCACAGGCCGGTCGAGGCCCATCTCGCGGCGGAGCGCGGCGAGCGTGTCCTCGCGCGCCTCGGTGCCGAGGGCCATCTGCGCCGGATCGCCGGGCAGGACCTCGAGCACCGTGAAGACGACGACGGAGGCCAGCGCCAGGGTCACGAGGACCGAGACGAGGCGTCGTGCGAGAAAGCCGATCATGCGGGCACGCGACCGCGGTCCGCCGCCCGTGGGCGACGACGGACCGCGCGCCGGGTCAGCGCCAGAAGACCTCGCTCATGTCGTTGGCGAAGACCGGCTGGTCCTTCCACATGCCCACGAGGTTCGGGCGCGTGATCATCACCTTGGGCAGCTGGAACAGGAACCCGTTGGCCTGATCCTCGGCCAGGACGCGCTGCATCCGGCCGTAGATCTCGGCCCGCCGGCCCTGGTCGACGGTCTGGTTGAGCGTCTCGACCAGCGTGTTGAACTGCGGGTTCCTGTAGTTCCAGTAGTAGCTGTCGCGGGCGTAGTTCGGGATGTCCAGCGGCTCCACGTGGGCGACGATGGTCATGTCGTAGTCGAACTTGCGGAAGACGACGTCGAGCCACTGCGCCCACTCGTAGGGCTCGATCTTCGCGCGGATGCCGACCTCGGCCAGGAAGGCCTGGATCAGCTCGCCGCTCTTGCGCGCGTAGGTCGGGGGAGGCAGGCGCAGCGTGGTCTCGAACCCGTTGGGGAACCCGGCCTCGCGCAGGAGCGCCCTGGCCTTGGCCGGGTCGTAGGGCGTCAGGCCGGTCAGGTCGACGTAGCCCGCGCGGTGCGGGGCGAAGTGGGAGCCGATCGGCGTGCCGAAGCCGGCGAGCACGCCCTCGATCAGCTGGCCCCGGTCGATGGCGTGCTGGATCGCCTTGCGGACCCGGACGTCGTTGAACGGCGGCTTGGCGTTGTTCATCGCCAGCACCGTCTCGCCCTCGGTCGAGCCGACGACGACCTGGAAGCGCGGGTTGTTGCGGAACTGCGCCACCGCCTCGTAGGCGCCGAAGAGCGGGATGACGTCGACGTCGCCCGACAGCAGCGCCGCCGTCTGCGCCGCCGGGTCGGCGATCACGCGCATCTCGACCCGCGACAGCCGGGGCGCCGGGCCCCAGTAGTCGGGGTTGCGGACGAGGATCACCCGGTCGCCGGGCACCTGCCGCTCGAACCGGAACGGGCCGGTGCCGACCGGGGTCTGGCGGTTGGTGGCGGCCGTGTCCGGGTGGACCATCGCGGCCGCGCCCGACGCCATGTTGGCGAGGAACAGCCCGTCGACGCGGGACAGCCGGACCTCCACGTCGAGCGGGCCGATCACCGTCACGCTCTCGATCGGCGCGAAATAGGGCTTCTGCGGGTTCGTGCTGTCGTCCGCCTTCGCCCGCTCGTAGCTGAACTTCACGACGGCGGCGTCGAACGGCTTGCCGTCGTGGAACTTCACGCCCGACCGCAGCTTGAACCGGAACACCTTGTCGTCGGTGACGGTCCAGCTCTCGGCCAGCCCCGGCGCCACGTCGCCGTTGGCGGTGATGCGGGTCAGGCCCTGGAACACGTTCCAGTAGACGACCTCGTTGATCGCCGCCGCGGCGTTCGCGGTCGGGTCGAGCATCGGCGGCTCGAGCGTGAAGGCCAGGACGACGTTGTCCCTGGTCTGCGCCGCGGCCGGCATGGCCAGCGTCGCCGTCGCCGCGGCCAGAAGGCCGAGGAACGCGAACACCCGCATCGTATGTCTCCCGTTTCGCACTGGTCGGATCGGTCGGGATGATGCTTCGGCCGGCCGGGCGCGGCAAGACCCGAAAGGATCAGGCCTTCACGAAGGCTTCGCGATAGGCGGGCTTCGCCCCCAGCGTCTGCGCCTCGAACACGCCGCGCGCCACGGCCCGGGCCACGCAGTCGGCCGCGACGGCGCCGAGGGTGGCGACCGTCCGGGCCCGGTTCGGCCCGGCGTCGCGCCGGCCGGTGGAGAGCGCGAACACCACGTCGCCGTCGAAGGGCGTGTGGACCGGGCGGATCGCCCGCGCGAACCCGTCCTGCGCCATGATCGCGAGCCTGAGGCACTCGTCGCGCGTGAGGTCCACGTCGGTCGCCACCACGGCCAGGGTGGTGTTCGCCCCGGGTTCGGCCGAGGTCGTGATCTCCGGGTCCATCGTGACGGGAACCGTCGGCGGGCGCTGGCCGCCCAGCTCGCCCGCCTGCTCGAAGGCCCAGGCCCAGAAGGTGCCGGTTCCCGGCATCACGACCGACCCGACCGGGTTCGCCGCGACCAGCGCGCCGACCGTGGCCCCGTCCGGCATCACCGCCGAGACGCTGCCGAGCCCGCCCTTGAGCGGCCCGGCCTTCGCCCCGTGGCCCGCACCGGCGTTGCCGAGCGCGAAGTCCGCGCCGGCCCCCTCGCAGGCCGTCAGCGCCAGGGCGCGGTAGGGCAGGGTCGTCCACCCCTTGTCGCCGCCGTTCAACAGGTCGAAAAGGATCGCGGCCGGCACGATCGGCACGCGCGCCGATCCGACCGCCACGCCGCGACCGCGGGCGGCGAGCCAGTCCATGGCCCCCTGCGCGGCGTCGAGGCCGAAGGCGGAGCCGCCCGACAGCACGATCGCGTCGACCGTGGGCACGCCCGACGACGCGTCCATCGCCGTCGTCTCCCGCGTGCCGGGTCCGCCGCCGCGCACGTCGACCGCGGCGACGACGGCGCGGTCGGGCAGGACGACGGTCACGCCGGTCCACGCCCGCCGGTCCTCGGCGTTGCCGACGGCGACGCCCGGGACGTCGGTGATCAGGTTGCGGGGGCCGGGGCGGATGGTCACGGGTGAGGGCTTCCCAGGGTTCCCGTCACGCGAACGTCCGCCTCACGCCCCTTCGGCGAGATCGTGGAGCGCGTCCAGGTCGTTCAGGCGCACCTTGCCCCCCTCCAGCAGCGTGATGACCCGCTCGGTCTTCAGCTGGGTGAAGGTCCGGCTCACCGTCTCCGTCGTCAGGCCGAGATAGTCGGCGATGTCCGCCCGGCTCATCGGCACCGAGACCGGGTTCTCCTTGAACCCGCGGCGAACCGCGCGCTGGGAGAGCATGAGGAGGAAGGAGCAGATCTTCTCCCGCGCCGACTTGCGGCCCAGCATCAGCATCTGGTCCTGCGCCGCCGCCAGTTCGTTCGATGCCATCGAAAACAGTCGGCGCTGCATGCGCGGGAACTCGTCGAGCAACGCCTCCATCTTGCGTCGCGGGAACCGGCAGAGCGACGTGTCGGTCACCGTCTCGGCCGAATAGGCGTAGGTCTCGTTGAGCGCGAGGCCGAGAAAGTCGCCGGTCATCAGGAAGCCGGTGATCTGCCGACGCCCGTCGGGCAGCAGCTTGTAGAGCTTCACCGTGCCCGCGGTGACGTTGTAGAGCGCGTCCGCCGCATCGCCCTCGCCGAACAGCGTGTGCCCGGACGCGTGTCGCACGGTCTGGGTCAGGTCGGCGAGACGGCGCAGTTCCTCCGGCTCCAGCGCGGCGCACACGCTGAGCGAGCGGGCGGCGCAGGCGCTGCAGGGGTGGATTTCCTGCGTGCCCGTTTCGCGCGGACGCGACAGATCGAACGGCGGCATGGCGCGCATCCTCACCGAGACCGGGCCCTCCCCCCGATCATGATGTGGTGAAGTGTGAACATAAACCCGCCGCTCCGCAACTGGCGCACGGGGATCGCCGCGGTTCCTTTTGATCCACGTCAACGCACCCGATGTGGGCGGATGGAATGATCGGCCTTCGCTCCGGGGATCCCAGCACCATGCCTTTCCTCACCATCGAGCCGGGATATCAGACGGTTCCGCTGCGTCCGCAGCAGGTGGACCAGGCGTTTCCCCTGGTCTCCACCATCGCGCCGGAACTCGGTCGCGAGCAATGGTCGGCGTTCGCGCACGGCATGCTCGACGCGACCGGCGGTCCGCCGCGCGGCATCGTCTCGCTCCAGAACCGCCGCGGCTACATCATCGGCCTGTTCACCTGGGCGGTCGAGCCGCACCTGCGCCACGGCCGCACGCTCACCGTCGCGAACTTCGTCGTGCTCGACCTCTTCAACCTCCGGGCCGCGGCCGACCAGCTGATCCGGGAGATGGAGACCCTCGCCCGCACGAACGGCTGCACGGCCATCCACACCGAGCTGCCCGAGGCCTATTCGAACCTCGCCGAGAGCGTGCATCTCGTGCTCTCGCGGTTCCGGGACGAGGGGCATCAGCTCGGCACGCTGCACTTCTGCAAGGAACTGCAGGCCGCGCGGGGCTGACCCGCCCCCGCCCGTCCCCCCGTTGCGCGCCGGCCCATCGTCGCCATCTGGTGACGATCATGACGACGACCGAGACCGGCGCGACCGCCGCTGCACCCGCATCCCCCGCCCGCCGCCGGGCCACGGTTGCCCTCCTCAAGGATCATCAGCGCCGACTCAGGCAGGGCCATCCCTGGGCCTATTCGAACGAGGTCCACATGGAGGCGCACCTCAAGGCGCTTCCGCGGGGCTCGATCGTCCGCCTGACCGACGCGGGCGGCACGCCGCTGGGAACGGCGGCCTTCAACCCGCACGCCCTCGTGGCGGTGCGGATGCTCACCACCGACCCGACGGCCGCGATCGACGGCGCCTTCCTCGCCGGCCGCCTCGCGAAGGCCGCGGCGCTGCGGGCCCGCCTGTGGGACGGGCCGTTCCACCGCCTCGTCCACGCCGAGGCCGACCGGCTTCCGGGCCTCGTCGTCGACCGCTACGGCGACGTCGTGGTGGCCCAGCTCAACGCCGCCTGGATCGACGCGCTGGCCGACGACCTCGTGGACGCGATCCGCGACACGTTCGCCCCGCAGGCCGTCGTGCTCCGGCGCGACAGCCCGGCCCGCCAGCAGGAGGGTCTCGAGGCGGGCGACGTGACGGTCGCCCACGGCACGGTCGACGGGCCGGTCGCGATCGAGGAGAACGGCGCGCGCTTCCTCGCCGACGTGGTCGGCGGGCAGAAGACCGGCTGGTTCTTCGACCAGCGCGACAACCGGGCCTTCGTCGCCGGCTTCGCGAAGGACGCCCGCGTCCTCGACCTCTACACCTACGGCGGCGGCTTCGGCGTGCTGGCCGCGATGCGCGGTGCCGCACAGGTCACGCTGGTCGACCGCTCGGCCCCCGCGCTGGAACTGGCGACCGGGGCGGCGGCGCTGAACGGCGTCGCCGACCGCGTCGCGACCCGCAAGGGCGACGTCTTCGACGTTCTGGAGGCGCTGGTCGCCGAGGGCGCGCGCTTCGACGTGGTGATCGGCGACCCGCCCGCCTTCGTGAAGTCGAAGAAGGATCTGGCCGCCGGCGTGAAGGGCTACCGCAAGCTCACCCGCCTGATGGCGCAGGTGACGACGCCGGGCGGCATCCTCTTCGCCGCCTCGTGCAGCCACAACGTCGACGTCCCGACCTTCGCCGGCGAGGTCGCGCGCGGCCTGTCGGAGGCGAGCCGGACGGGGCGCGTGCTGCGCACTTCGGGTGCCGCGGCGGACCACCCGGTCCACCCGAACCTGCCCGAGAGCGCCTACCTCAAGGCGCTGACGCTCCAGGTGGATTGAGCGAAGCGGCCGGACACTATCCGCCTGCCCGCCCGAACGTCCCCACCAGTTCCACGTGCGCCGACCAGACGAACTGGTCGACCGGGGTCACCGCCGTCAGCGCGTAGCCCCCGTCGACCAGCGTCCGCGCGTCGCGGGCGAAGCTGGCCG
>JBIJED010000200.1:0-5695 GCA_044343785.1 Azospirillales bacterium
CGTCCTGATCCGCGTGCAGATGCAGCCGGGCGGGGAGCAGGCCCAGGCCGCCGCGATCGAGACCGTTCGCCGGTCGCTGGGCACGGGCTACGAGTATCGTCGCGTGGAGCTGGTCGGGCCGACGGTCGGCCAGGAACTGCTGACGGCCGGCGTCATCGCGACCGTCCTCGCGGTCATCGCGATCGCACTCTACGTCGCCTTCCGCTTCGAATGGCAGTTCGGCGTGGCGGCGCTGATCGCCACCTTCCACGACGTCTTCACGACGGTCGGCCTGTTCGCCGTGCTTCAGCTGGAGTTCGACCTGACGGCGGTCGCGGCGCTGCTGACGCTCGCCGGCTATTCGATCAACGACACGGTGGTCGTGTTCGACCGGATGCGCGAGACGATGCGCAAGAACAAGACGATGCCGCTGCGCGACGTCATCAACCTCAGCGTCAACCAGACGCTCTCGCGCACCATCATGACCAGCGCCACGACAGGGATCGCCATTCTGCCGCTGCTGATCTTCGGCGGTGCGGCCCTCGCCAACTTCACCTGGGCGATGACGTGGGGCATCTTCATCGGCACGTTCTCGTCGGTCTACATCGCCGCCTCCATCCTCCTCTACCTGCCTCCGATCCGGCGGGTCTCGGCCGAGCCCAAGGCCGAGGCGGTCGCCCCTTCGCAGGGGTGAGGGATCGTTCGGGCGGGCCGGCCGTTCATTGCGTCGAACGCCAACCGATCGGGAGATCGACGATGACGACGATCAAGACGGGCCTTCTGGCCGTCGCTCTCCTCGCGCTCGCGGCCTGCTCGACGGGCCAGATCCTCGGCGGCGGCGCCGGTGCGGCGGGCGGCTATGCGCTCGGCGGGACGACGGGCGCCGTCCTCGGCGGGGCCGGCGGCGCCGTCCTCGGCGGGGCTCTCGACTGACGGGGGCGCCCGACTGAAGGGGCCGCCCGACCCCGCGCAGGGTTTCGCCCGCCCGTCCGTAGCAGTTCGGACGGCGCGATGGCGCCGGCCTCGCAGGGACGGACGCCCCATGACACGCACGCTTCGATGCACGACCACGGCCCGGCCGGCGCGGTCCGTCGACCGGGCCGTCGGCGCGACCGCATTTTCCGGCGACCGCGCCCTGCCGCGACGCTAGGCTCGTCGATGATCGCCGCCATCCGAACCGTGACCGACCCGAGCGTGTTGGACGACGCCCGCGCCCCCGACGACGCCCCCACGGCCCGTGCCGTCGATCCCGACGCCGCGCTGATGCGGCGCATCGCCGCCGGCGACCGGCTCGCCTATGCCCAGCTCGTCGACCGCCACCTCGACCGCACCGTCGCGATCGCCCAGCGGGTGCTCGGACGGCGCGCCGACGCCGAGGACGTGGCGCAGGAGACGTTCCTGCGCGTCTGGACCCAGGCCGGTCGGTGGGAGCCGGGCCACGGCCGCGTCGCCACCTGGCTCTACCGGATCACGCTCAACCTCTGCATCGACCAGAAGCGCAGGCCGGCGGCCGCACAGCTCGACGACGCCATCGATCCCCCCGACCCCGCCGTTCCCGTGGACGAGCGGATCGCCCGGGCGCAGGCCGAGGCCGCCGTCGCCCGCGCCGTCGCGGCGCTTCCCGACCGGCAGCGCGACGCTGTGGCCTTGACGTACCAGGGCGGACTGTCGAACCAGGATGCGGCGACCGCCATGGGGGTGAGCGTGGGGTCGCTGGAGAGCCTGCTCGTCCGGGCGCGCCGCACGCTGCGGTCGGCGCTGGGCGGGCACGGCGAGCGGTGAGGTGAGGCCATGAGCGACGACTTCTCCCGGTTCGAGGGCGACCTCGACCTCTTCGGACCCGAGCCGGCGACCTGGCCGGCCGAGGCGCGCGACCGCGCCGACCGGCTGCTGGCGACCGACCCGCGCGCCACGGCGGCGCTCGCGACCGCGCGGCTCCTCGACGATGCGCTCCGGGCCCCGCCGGGTCCGCCCGCGTCGGCCGAACTCAGGGCCCGGATCCTCGGCGCGGCCGCCGCCCGCCCCCCGGCGTCGCCGGTGCGGCGCGCGGGACGGTGGATGCGCGTCGGCGTCGGATCGGCGGCGCTGGCCGCGTCGCTGCTCCTCGGGTTCTTCGTCGGGACGGGCGACGCGGCGAACGCCGCCCCGGCCGAGGCCGACGCCATCGGACTCCTGCTCGGCCCCGTTTCGGAGGACGACCTCCTATGACGCTCACCGGCCGGACCGCTCTGCTGATCGTCGCCGGTCTCGTCGTGTCGGTGTGCGTCAACGCCTTCGCGCTCGGGACCCTCGGCGGCCGGTGGTTCCACGACCGCGACGGCTGGATGGCCCGGTCCGTCGGCGGGGAGGAGCGCGGAAAGGGCGGGCCGCCGCTCGCTTTCGGGCTCGAACGTTTCCTCGACGAAGCGCCGCCCGAGGCCCGCGCCGCCCTGCGGGACGCGCTGGGCGAGCGCCGTCGCGAGGTCGGCGAGCGCCTGCGCGCCGTCGGCGAGGCCCGGCGGGCGCTGGTCTCGGCCGTGCGGGCCGAGCCCTTCGACCGGGCCCGGCTCGACGCGGCCCTCTCGGATCTCCGGATCCGCTCGACCGAGGTGCAGGCCGCCGTCCACGTCGGCGTCGCCGATGCGGTCGCGCGGATGCCACCACCGGTCCGCGCCGTCTGGGCCGACGGTCTGATGCGGCGCCCCGGGGGACGGGAGGGTCGCGAGCCGCGCGAGGAGCGCGAGCGGCGGACCGATCGCTGATCGCGGACGTCGCGCGGCCGGGGCGGTCGGGTTACTGTGCGCCGGCACGAAGGCGGGACGCATGGACGATCGGGACGACGGGCGCGGAACGGGACCCGAGGCCGGCATGGCGGCGGCGCTCCTGGCGACGACGCCGGACATGGTGCTGCGTCTCGACGGCGACGTGGTCCGGGCGGTCAATCCGGCCACGGTGCGGCTGCTGTCGGCGCCCTCGGTCGAGGCGCTGGTCGGCCGACGGCTGCGCGATCTGGTGGCGGAGCCGCCGGCGGGCGAGACGGGCCTCCTCGGCTGGGACCGCATGACGTTCCGTGCCCTCGACGGAACGCTCGTCCCGGTCGAGGCGACGCGCGTGGCGCTGCCCGGGGCGGGCGAGGGCGAGACGGCGGTGATCGCCCGCGATCTCTCGGTCCAGCTCGACGTGGAGCGGTCGATGCGCGCGGCGCTCGAGGCGGCCGATGCGGCCAACGACGCCAGGTCCCGCTTCCTCGCCGGCATCGGGCACGAGCTTCGCACCCCGCTGAACGCGATCATCGGCTTCGCGGAACTGATCGTCGACGAGGCCGGCGACCGGTCGGTCGCGGCCGACTACGCCGCCGACATCCGCGAGAGCGGGCACCATCTGCTGGGGATCATCAACGGCATCCTCGACTATGCGAAGATCGAGGCGGGACGGTTCGACCTGACCGAGGGGGCGGTCGACCTCGTCCAGTCGGTCGCCTCCGTCCGCCGCCTGCTCGCCGCGCGTATCGCCGAAAGCGGCCTCACCATGCGGGTCGAGGTGGCGGACGATCTTCCGCCCGTGATCGGCGATCCGATCAAGATCCGGCAGATCCTCCTCAATCTCGTGTCCAACGCCGTCAAGTTCACGCCCCGCGGCGGGACGGTGACCGTGGTCGTCGCGCACGAATACGACGGCGGCGTGCGCGTGGAGGTGCTCGACACCGGGATCGGCATGACGGAGGCGGAGATGGCCATCGCGTTGGAGCCCTTCGGGCAGGTCGCGAACGCGCACGTGCGGCAGCACGACGGAACCGGCCTCGGCCTTCCGCTCGCCCGGGCGCTGGCCGAACTGCACGGCGCGACCTTCACGCTGGACAGCCGGCCGGGCAAGGGGACGCGGGCGGCGTTCCGCCTGCCGCCGTCGCGCCTCGCCCTCTCCGTGGGGTGAGCCGGGCTCAGAGCCCGAGCGCGGGCACCATCAGTCGCGCGGTCGGATCGGCGTCGTTCGCGCCGGCCTTGCCGTCGCGGAGCGCCGCGGGCGAGGCCTTCTTCGCGTCGTCGAGCGGGCTCGCGAGCTGGGCCAGCATCATGACGGTGAAATAGGGCGTCGCCTCCGGCGCGATCGTGTTGCCGCCGGTCGCCTGAAGCCGGTCGACCTGCCGCTGCATCAGCGTCGCCCCGTCCGGCTGGGTGACGCCGGCCGCCACCATCGCGCCCTGGAAACGCGAGGCGAAGCGATCGTAGACCTGCTGGAGCGTCTGTGGCTGGCCGTCGCGGTAGAAGACGCCCTTGTTCGCCTTGGCCGCCTCGGGGAATATCTCGGCCGCCGTCGTGTTCGGCCGCGCGCGCAATTCCTTGAGGAACTGGCCGGCGCCGCGGGGGCCGAGGAAATGGGCCATGTAGAGCTCGGTCGAGCCGATGGTGCCGCCGACCGTCTCCTTCAGGTACTCGCGGTTCTCCCGCGCGTATTCGGCGGCCAGCAGCGAGGAGATCCGCGGATCCTTGCGCAACTCGAGGATGCGCTCACGCTCGACGGGGTCGCGGACGAAATCGGTGCCGTCGATGCGGGTGCTGACCGCCGCGGCCTCCTCCTTCAGCCCGTACTTGGCCCCGTAGGACTTGATCATGTCGAACCAGGTGCCCTCGACGAACTGGAACAGCCCCGTCGCCGACGAGGTGCCCGCCTTCGCGTCCGGGCGGAACCCGCTCTCGGCGGAAGCTTTTTCCATCAGATAGGCAAAATCGACCCCCGTCCGGGTACTCGCGGTCTGGATCGCTCCCGACACCTCGGGCGAGGCGTTCCGGTAGCGGGCGGCCAGGGCGTCGGCGTTCCTGAGGGCGGCGGCTTGCGTCACGAGGATCACTCCGGTCGTCGGACCCGGCCCGACCGGACCGGACTTCGAAAAAATATGCAAGCGGGATGCCAGTCCGCCGCACCCCCGGCCCGCTTGCCGCCTCGGACCGTTCCTGCCAATTCTGGGCCGCGAGGAAACGCCACCCGCGCCCGCGAACCGCGAAAGGAAGGCCGATGATCCCCTATGCCGCCCCGATCGACGACATGCGCTTCACGCTGGCCCGCGTGGCGGGCCTCGACCGCGTCGCGGCCCTCCCGGGCCTCGACGACGCCACGCCCGACCTCGTCGACGCGGTGCTGGCGGAGGGCGGAAAGCTGGCGGCGGGCGTGCTCGCGCCCATCAACATGGGCGGCGACGAGCACGGCGCGACGCTGGAGAACGGCGTCGTCCGCACCGCCCCCGGCTTCGCCGACGCCTATCGGCAGTTCGTCGACGGCGGGTGGAACGCCGTGCCCTTCGATCCGGACCACGGCGGGCAGGGCCTGCCCTGGGCGGTCGCCTTCGCCGTGCAGGAGATGTGGCAGGCGGCCAACCTCAGCTTCGGCCTCTGCCCGCTCTTGACCCAGGGGGCCGTCGACCTCCTGACCGAGCACGGGACGCCGGACCAGAAGGCGGTCTACCTGCCCCGGCTGATCTCGGGCGAATGGACCGGAACCATGAACCTGACCGAGCCGCAGGCGGGCTCGGACGTGGGTGCCGTGCGGACGAAGGCGGTGCGCGCGGACGGGCATTACCGCATCCAGGGCCAGAAGATCTACATCACCTACGGCGAGCACGACATGGCCGCCAACATCGTGCACATGGTGCTGGCCCGCCTGCCCGACGCGCCGCCGGGCATCAAGGGCATCTCGCTCTTCATCGTGCCGAAGTTCGTGGTGGAAGCGGACGGGTCGCCCGGCC
>JBIJED010000202.1:0-5679 GCA_044343785.1 Azospirillales bacterium
ACAGGCAGACGGCCGCCAGCCACTGGCAGCCGTCGTAGAGCGCGTCGAGGGCGCGGCGCATCGGATCGTTTCCCGGTCTGGGCGGGGCGGGCGGGGGGCCGTTCGGCGCCCCCCGCCCCGGTCCCGTCACTTGCGGAACGCGTCGACGATCGCCTTGCCGTCGGCGCCGGCGCGCTGCAGCCAGTCGGCCGTCAGCGCCTCGCCGAACTTCGCGAAGGCGGCCTTCAGCGCGGGCGAGGGGGCCTCGACCGTCATGCCGTTCTTCTTGAACTCGTCGAGGTAGAAGTTCGTCAGCTCCTGGCTGCGCGCCCAGCCCTTGGCCTCGGCCCGGGCGGCGGCGGCGGTCACCGCGTCCCGCACCTGCGGGGTCAGCGACTGCCACGCGCGCTCGTTCACGAAGATCATGTTCTTCGGAAGCCACGCCTGCACGTCGTAGAAGTGCTTCACGTGCTCCCAGAGCTTGGTGTCGAAGCCGGTGGCGCCGGACGAGATCATCGAATTGACGCGGCCGGTCGAGAAGGCCTGCGCCAGTTCGGCCGCCTGCACGGTGGTCACCTGCATGCCCGCCAGCTCGCCCAGCCGTGCCGCCGACGCGCCGTAGGAGCGGAACTTGAGGCCGCGCAGATCCTCGCCCGAGGCCAGCGGCCTGGGGGAATAGAAGCCCTGGGGCGGCCACGGCACCCAGTAGAGGAGCCGCATGCCCTGGGCCTGGAGGCGCCTTTCGATCTGCGGCTTGGAGATGTCGGCCAGCGTCTTCGCGTCGGCGAAGCTGGTGGCGAGGAAGGGCACGTTGTCCACGCCGAAGACCGCGTCCTCGTTCTCGAGGATCACCATCAGCAGCTCGCCGATCTGCGCCTGCCCGGTCTGCACCGCGCGCTTGATCTCCGGCACCTTGAACAGCGAGGCGTTGGCGTGGACCGTGATCTGGAGCTGGCCGTTCGTCGCCTGCCGCACGTCGTCGGCGAAGGCCACCAGCGTCTCGGAGTGGAAGTTGGATGCGGCGTAACCCGCCGGCAGGTCCCACTTCACCTGGGCCGAGGCCGGGGCGGCCGCGAGCGAGAGGGCGATCCCGGCGCCGAACAGCGCGGTGCGGAGCAGCTTCATCGTGAAACCTCGTCCTGTCTTGTCCGCGGCGACGTGGAGACCGTCGTCCGCATCGTTGGTGTGGATGTTCGCAACTCCCGGACGGTCTGACTACGGGTTTTCGGCGAGCCCCCCGACCACCCCGCCGGGTTGCCCACGTCGCCCGGCGGGCGGGGGAACCGCGTCTCCAGCATCAGGATGCCCAGCACGGGCGGCGGCATCGGCCCTGTCCCCTTGACGCGTCCCGCTCGAGGGTGCCCGATGGGGTTCCCGCCGCTCAAGTCCGGTTTCCGCATGCGCTCCCATTTCCGCATCCGCCCTACGGGCTCGGCCGCTGCGCAGCGCGCCCCCTCTCCCTGTCCCTCTCCCCGGGGGGGAGAGGGAACGCGGCTTCGCCTTCACTCCCCTCTCCCCCCCGGGGAGAGGGGGCGGGGGAGAGGGGGAAGCCGCTGCGGAACCGGGCGTTTCGTCACGGGTCGATCCTTCGGCATCCTGCGTCCCGTTTCCTGATGCGCCTCCTCGCACGGCTCGGCCGGTCGGGCGGCCCCGCGCTGGCGCTGGGCCTCCTGATCGGCTTCCTGGCGCAGCCGCTGGCCTCGGTCCTCGGGCCGGTCCTGCTGCCCGCCATCGTCGCCCTCCTCTTCGTCTCGCTGCTGCGGCTCGACTGGCGTCTGCTGGCCGGATACGGGCGGCGGCCCATGCTGCCGCTCCTGGCGACCGGCTGGATGCTGCTGCTGTCGCCCCTTCTGGTCTGGGCGGCGACGCGGATCGTGCCGCTGCCGCCCGAACTGGCGCTGGCGCTGGTGGCGGCCAGCCTCGGGCCGACCATCGTCTCCTCCCCCGCCTTCGCCGCGATGCTGCGGCTCGACGCGGAACTCGCGACCGCGTCGGTCGTGGCCGGCACGCTTCTGGTGGCCCTCACCTTGCCGACGATGGCGGGCTGGCTCGCGGGGTTCGAGGTGTCCCTGTCGTGGGACATGTTCGCCGTCCGCATCGTCGGCTTCGTCGTCGTGCCCTTCGCCGCCGCCGCCGTCGTGCGCCGGCTCGTCGGGCCGGAGACGCTGCGGCGGAACGATTCGGCGCTGGGCGGCCTCACGGTCCTGATCCTGGTCGTCTTCGCCATCGCGGTGATGGACGGGATGGCCGCGCGGCTGATGGCGCAGCCGGCCACCGTGCTGGTCTATCTCGCGGCCGCGGTCGCTGCGAACCTGGGCCTCCAGATCCTCGGCGGGCTCCTCTTCCTCCCGGCCGGCCGCCGGATCGCGCTGACGGTCGCGATCTCGTCTGGCAACCGCAACGTCGGGCTCATCTACGCGCTGGCGGGTGCCGCACTCGGGCGCGACTTCCTCCTCTTCCTCGCGGTGGCGCAGGTGCCAATGTACCTGACGCCGGTGCTGGCGCGCCCCGTCGTGCGGGCGCTGATGCCGGACCCCCCGGACGGACCTTGAACCGCCGCGGGCCGGCGCGACATTCTCGCCCGGTCCCTCCGCCGAAGGTTCCCTTGGCCCAGCGCCAGCGCATCACCGCCCCCCTGTCCCTGTCCGACGCGCTGGCGCGCCTCGTGGCCCCGCTGGCGCCGCTGGCGGCGGAGGTGGCGGCGCCCGCCCTCGGCCGGACGCTCGCGGGCCCCCTCGACGCGCCGGCCCGGCCGCCGGGCGCGCGGGCCGCCCGCGACGGCTGGGCGGTCCGGGCCGAGGCGACCGCCGGGGCCGGCCCCTACAATCCCCTTCCGCTGACGCCCGGCGTCGCGGCGTTCGCCGTCTCGGCCGGCGACCCGCTGCCGGCGGGCTGCGACGCGGTGGTGGCGGACGAGGGCGTCGAGGCCGTCGCGGGCGCGCTCCTCGTGGTCGAGGCGGCGGCGCCCGGCGCGGGGGTGGAGGCGGCGGGCGCCGACTGGCCGGGCGGCACGCTGCTTTCCGCGGGACGGACGCTCGACGCCGCGGCGCTGGCCGTGCTGTCGGTCCTCGGCGTCCGCACGCTGTCCCTCGTGCGTCGCCCCCGCGTGCGGATCGTCCTGACCGGCGACGCGCCGGCCGACGGTGCGGCCATGCTCTCAGCGCTCGTCGCGCGCGACGGCGGGATCGCCGACGCCGTCCGTGCGCCCGACGATCCCGCCGCGCTCGCCGCCGCGCTCGCGTCCGCCTCGGCCGGCGACGCCGACCTCCTCCTCGCGACCGGGGGGACCGGGACCGGGGCGGGCGACCGGACGGTGGACGGCCTCCGCGCCGCGGGCACCGTCGCCGTGCACGGCATCGGCCTGCGGCCGGGCGGGACGACCGCGGTCGGCACCGTGGGCGGTCGCCCGGCCGTCCTGCTGCCGGGGAGGCCCGCGGCGGCGCTCGCGGCCTACGAGATGCTGGCGGGATCGGCCGTCCGCCGTCTCGCCGGCCGGGCCGACGGGCTTCCGCACCCGACGGTCCGAGCCCATCTCGCGCGCAAGCTCGTCTCCTCCGCCGGGGACGTGGACGTGATATGGGTCCGCCACGAGCACGGCGGGGCGGAGCCCGTGGCGGCGGGGGAGGGGGCGGGCATCCTCGCCGTCGCCCGGGCGGACGGCTTCGTCGTCGTGCCCGCCGGGAGCGAGGGGTTTCCGGCCGGGGCCTCGGTGGATCTGTACCTGACGGGGTGGCGGTGACCGAACGCGACAGCCTCCATGCGGCCCGCCGCGCCGCGGTGCAGGACCAGTTCCTCGACGTCGCCGACGCCGACGTCGCGCGCGACCGCTTCCACGCCCACCTCGACCTCCGCCCGCTGGGCGCGGAGACGGTGGCGCTGGCGGACCTGCCCGGCCGCGTCCTCGCCGCGGACGTCGTGGCGGAGGTCGACGCGCCGCCCTTCGACCGGTCGGTCGTCGACGGCTTCGCGCTGCGCGCCGCCGACACCGCCGGGGCGAGCGACGCCGTCCCCCGCCGCCTGCGCCTCAACACGGACGTGCTCGCCTGCGGCGTCCCGCCGACGGCCCCGGTCCCGGCGGGCACCGCCACGGTCATCGCGACCGGCGGCATGATCCCGCGCGGGGCCGACGCCGTGGTGATGGTGGAGCACACCGACGTCGCCGACGGGCCGGAGGGGCCGGAGATCCTCGTCATGCGCCCGGCCGCCGCCGGCCAGTTCGTGGGCTTCGCCGGATCCGACGTCGCGCGGGGCGAGACGGTGCTGCGGGCCGGCGCGCGGATCGGCTCGCGCGAGATCGGCATCCTCGCGGCGATCGGCCGCGACCGGGCCGACGTCGTGCGCCGCCCGCGGGTCGCGATCCTGTCGACGGGCGACGAGCTGACGGCGCCGGGCGAGGCGCTCCGCCCGGCCGCGGTCTACGATTCGAACGGCGCCATCCTCGCCGCCGCCGTGCGCGAGGCGGGGGGCGAGCCGGTTCCACTGGGCATCGTGCGCGACGACGAGGCGGCGCTGGCCGCACGGCTGGAAGCCGCGCTCGACGCCGACATGGTGTTGCTGTCGGGCGGCACGTCGAAGGGGGCGGGCGACCTCTCCTATGGCGTGGTCAGCCGGCTGGGCCCGCCCGGCATCGTCGTCCACGGCGTGGCGCTGAAGCCGGGAAAGCCGCTCTGCCTCGCGGTCGCCCGGGGGAAGGCGGTGGTCGTGCTGCCCGGTTTCCCGACCTCCGCCATCTTCACCTTCCACGAATTCGTGGCCCCGGTGATCCGCACGCTGGCCGGGCTTCCGGCGGCGGAGCGCACGAGCGTCGCGGCGCGCCTGCCGGTCCGCCTGCCGTCCGAGCGCGGGCGGACCGAGTACGCGATGGTCTCGCTGGTCCGCACCGACGACGGGCTGGCGGCCTTCCCCCTCGGCAAGGGCTCGGGGGCCGTCACCGCCTTCTCCCAGGCCGACGGGTTCGTCGCGGTCCCGCCGCTGGTGGAGAGCGTGGAGGCGGGGACGCGCGTGTGTGTCCAGCTGATCGACGCGCATGCCGCGCCCCCCGACCTCGTGGTGGTGGGGAGCCATTGCGTGGGCCTCGACCGGGTCGTCTCCGCCCTCGTCGGGTCGGGCCTCACGGTGAAGGCGCTGAACGTCGGGAGCCTCGGCGGCCTGGCCGCGGCCCGGCGCGGCGAATGCGACGTGGCCCCGGTCCACCTGCTCGATCCCGCGACCGGCGTCTACAACCGCCCGCTGCTCACGCCGGGGCTCGATCTGATCCCCGGCTGGCGGCGGATGCAGGGGATCCTGTTCCGCCCCGGCGACGCGCGGTTCGAGGGGCGGGCGGCGGCCGACGCCGTGGCCGCGGCGCTGGCCGACGGGACGTGCGTGATGGTCAACCGCAACGCCGGCAGTGGCACCCGTGTGCTGATCGACGGGCTTCTCGCCGGCGCCCGCCCGCCCGGCTGGGGCGCCCAGACGAAGAGCCACAACGCCGTCGCGGTGGCCGTCGCGCAGGGCCGGGCCGACTGGGGCGTGGCGATCGCGACCGTGGCGCGGACCTACGGCCTCGGCTTCCTCCCGCTGACGGAGGAGCACTACGACTTCGTCGTGCCGACCGCCCGGCGCGACCGGCCGGCGGTCGTGCGCTTCGTGGCGGCGCTGGCCGATCCGGCGGTGCGGGCGGCGCTGGCGGACCTCGGGTTCGGGACGGAGGGGTGACGA
>JBIJED010000201.1:0-5679 GCA_044343785.1 Azospirillales bacterium
TCGATTGCGATCTAAATTCTATAGGGGTATCCCGACACCCACGGCGTTAGCGCCGATGTCGTGATCACTCTATCGGAGTCTCCGATGAACCGTCATCTCCTCGCGGGCGCCTCGGCCCTCGCGCTCATGGTCGGCGCCTCGGCCGCCAATGCCCAGTTCACCGTCGCCGTCACGGGCGACACCCGCGTCGACCTCGTCTCCACGAACCTCGAGACCTCCAAGAACGCCGCCGGCGTGAAGGCCATCGAGGACGCGCGGACCACCGACTTCGCCCAGCGCTCGCGCATGAACTTCATCGCGACGGCGAAGGCCGACAGCGGCCTCACCTACGGCTGGCGCAACCGTCTGCGCGTCGGCACGCCGGTTCAGGCGACCACCGCGAACACGAACACCAGCGTCACGGCCGACCTGAGCTTCATCTTCATCAACGGCGCCTTCGGCCAGATCGTCCTCGGCCAGAGCTACGGCGTCTATGACTCGACCTATGGTGCGGCCGACGCCTGGGGCACCGGTGGTCCGGACGGCAGCTTCCCCAACGGCATCGCGCCGGGCATCACCGCCGCCAACTACATCGGCGCGTCGAACAAGTCGCTGCTGGGCAGCACGGCCTCGACCAGCCGCGTCTACTACGTGACCCCGGAGTTCTCGGGCTTCACGGCCGCGGTCGGTTTCGCGCCGACGGTCACCAGCGTCGGCAACAGCGTCGAGTTCGACAAGAACAACGTCGACTTCAACGACGTCATCGAGCTGATGGCCCGCTACCAGACCGATTTCGGTGGCGGCCGCTTCGAGCTGTGGGCCGGCTACGCCGCCGGTGAAGGCAAGCCGGGCCTCGGCGCGGCGAAGGGCGGCGAAACCGAGAATCTCGCGGCCTATGCGCTCGGCACCCGGGTGACCTTCGGGCCGGCACGTGTCTCGCTGCACTACTCCAACGCCGGCAAGTCGGGCCAGCAGAAGACGACGACCGGCACCGCCGCTGTCGCCGCTGTCGGCGTTTCCCCTGCGGTCGCCGCCGTCGCCCCGGCCCGCAACACCGCGCTCGACGACGCCACCAGCATCTCGGCCTACGCCGATTACGCCGTCCTGCCCGAACTGACGATCGGTGCGGGCTACGCGCGCTACACCGGCGCGGGCGACGTCAACGTGGCCGGCAAGGTCGAGACGACCATCACCTCCATCGGTGCGGCCTACACCGTCGCCCCGGGCCTGTCCCTCCGTCCGGAGGTGAACTTCGTCGACTACAAGAACAAGGAGCTGAACGCCCGCGACTACAACGGCGTCGTGGCGATCTTCCGCACCCTGGTGAGCTTCTGATCCCCTCCGCCCGGTCCCTGCGGGGACCGGGCGGCATGATCGCGGGCGGTGGCGACCGCGGTCGCCACCGCCTATTTTTCTGCCCATGACCCCGATGACAGACCATCCCGTCGCCACGGCGCTCGCTGCCGTCCGTGCCCGCATCGCCGCCGCGGCCGACGCCGCCGGGCGCGACCCGCGTGCCGTCACCCTCGTCGCCGTCTCCAAGACCCACGGGGCCGACGCCGTCCGCGCGGCGGTCGCCGCCGGGCAGCGCGTCTTCGGCGAGAACCGGGTGCAGGAGGCCAAGGCCAAGTTTCCCGGGATCCGGACCGAAACGCCGGACGTGGAACTGCACCTGATCGGTCCCCTCCAGACGAACAAGGTCAAGGACGCGGTCGCGCTGTTCGACGTGATCCAGACCGTCGACCGTCCCAAGCTCGCCCGCGAACTCGCGCGCGAGATGGCCCGCCAGGGCCGCCGCCCGCACTGCTGGGTCGAGGTGAACATCGGCTCGGAGCCGCAGAAGGCCGGCATCGCGCCGGCGGAGGTCGACGCCTTCCTCGCCGCCTGCCGGGCGGACTACGGGCTGCCGGTGACGGGGCTGATGTGCATCCCCCCCGCGGGCGAGGATCCCGCACCCCACTTCCGCCTGCTGGCCGATCTCGCGCGGCGGCACCGCCTGCCCGTGGTCAGCATGGGGATGAGCGGGGACTACGAGGCCGCGATCACGGCCGGCGCCACCCACGTGCGGGTGGGGACGGCGATCTTCGGGGGGCGGCCGGCGGCGGGGTGAGGGTTCTTGCTCCCTACCCCTTCCGCACCGTCTGCTCGATCGCGCCGAAGATCGACCGCCCGGCCCCGTCCCGCATCTCGATCCGCACCCGGTCGCCGAAGCGCAGGAAGGGCGTCTTCGGCCCGCCGTCGCGGATCGTCTCCACCGTCCGCTGCTCGGCGATGCAGGAATAGCCGGCCCCGCCCTCCGCGATCGGGCGGCCCGGCCCGCCGTCGGGGTCGAGGTTCGAGACCGTGCCCGAGCCGATGATCGTGCCCGCGGCCAGCGGCCGGGTCATCGCCGCGTGGGCGATCAGGCGGCCGAAGTCGAACGTCATGTCGGTGCCCGCGTCCGGCCGGCCGAACGGCTTTCCGTTCACCGACGACAGGAGCGGCCCGTGCAGCATGTCGCCCGCCCAGGCGTCGCCGAGCGCGTCGGGCGTGACGGCGACCGGCGAAAAGGCGGAGGACGGCTTCGACTGGAAGAAGCCGAACCCCTTGGCCAGTTCGCCCGGGATCAGGCCCCGCAGCGACAGATCGTTGACCAGCATCACCAGCTTCACGTGCCAGCGGGCACTCTCGGCCGAGACGCCCATCGGCACGTCGTCGACGATCACCGCCACCTCGGCCTCGAAGTCGATGCCCCAGGGCTCGTCGAGCGCCATGACGATGGGCGCGCGGGGGCCGAGGAAGCTGTCCGACCCGCCCTGGTACATCAGCGGCTCGGTCCAGAAGCTGGGCGGGAGTTCCGCCCCGCGGGCCCTGCGGACCAGCTCCACGTGGTTCACGTAGGCCGATCCGTCCGCCCACTGGTAGGCGCGGGGCAGGGGCGAGAGGCAGCGCGCCTCGTCGAACGGCAGGCCCGGCAGCTCCCGCCGCTCCAGCTGTTCCCAGCGGGCGCGCAGCCGCGGCTCCGTCGCCTTCCAGTCGTCGAGCGCCTGTTGCAGCGTGCCGGCGATGCCGTCGGCGGGGGCGCAGCGGGTGAGGTCGGCGGAGACGAGGACGAGCTGCCCGTCCCGTCCGCCGGCGTCCAGGGTGGCGAGCTTCACGCGGCCCTCACTCGGCGGCCAGCTTGGGGCGGGGCGGCTTCACCGGGCCGTCCTTCGCCTTCCAGCTGTCGGCATAGGGCCCGAACTCCGTCGCCGTCGCCCCCTCGCCCATCTCCAGCCCGTCGCGCGTGTCGAGCATGACCGCGTACTCGTCGGTCATGGGCTTGGGCTGCTCGAACATCCGGCCGACCGCCTTGGGGTGCGGGCCGTGGGTGAAGCCGCAGGGGTGCCACGTGACCATTCCGGGGTGGATGTTGTCGCGGGAGAAGAAGTCCCCGTCATGGTAGAAGATGACTTCGTCGAAGTCGTCGTTGTTGTGGTAGAAGGGAACCTTGATCGCGCCCGGGTCCGTCTCGAACGGGCGCGGGGTGAAGGTGCAGATCACGAACCGCGGGGCGACCCAGGTCGTGTGCGCCGACGGCGGCAGATGATAACGGTGGGACGCCAGCGGCCGGATGTCCTTCACGTTGAGGCGCACCGGGCACAGGTCCCCGTGCCAGCCGACCGCGTCCAGCGGATTGAACGGATAGACGACGGTGGAGATTTCGCCCCGGCGGCGGATGTGCACCTGCGTCTCGAACTCGCCCTGCTGGCCGAGGAAGGCGTCGTCGATGCGCGGCGTGTCGAGGATCGCCTCGTCGTAGACCGCGTGGCGGCCGACCATGCCGCGGTCCGGCGTCTTCACCGTGCCCCCGGTCGCCTCGAACAGCACCATGGCGAGGGGGTCCGTCGGCTCGATCCGCCACATGGTGGAGCGGGGCAGGACCACGTAGTCCCCCTGCCGGATCTCCAGATGCCCGTAGTCGCAGAACAGGTGCCCGGAGCCGCGGTGGACGAACAGGATCTCGTCGCCGTCGGCGTTGCGGACCAGATGGTCCATCTTCGACGACAGGCGCCAGAACCGCATCTTCACGGCCGCGTTGTGCAGCACGACCGGCGCGTCCCACACGGTGCCCGCGGGCGGGGCGAGCGTCGTCAGGTCGAAGGCGCGCGGGCGCAGCGGGCCGGTCCAGCTGGTCCAGCCGGTCGGCGCGTGCGTGTGGTACATCATCGTCGCCGGGCCGAAGAACCCGTCCTTGCCCAGCTCCCGCTCGAACGTCCCCTCCGGCAGGTCCGCGTGCGCCTGCCGCGAGGCGCGCCCTTCCACCCGCGGGAACGAGATGTGGTTCGCACCGGCCATGGCGTGCTCCCTCGTCGAATTGGTTGCAAGTGAAACTACCGGCGGGGCCGCGTCCTGTCAATCGGCCGTGCGAAGGGGGCGACCCCGCACCGCCGCCCCCGCCCTGTTGCCGCGATCACACACTCGTCCCGATCCGCTCTTCTCTTTGGTGGTGGTCCTGAATTTTTCCCGCCGCGGAGCGTACACTTCGGATGTCGACCATATCCGACGGGTTCGCCTCCGATGACCGGCGTCCGTTCCGTGCGGCCCCGCGCCGCCGCGCCCCTTTTCGACCGACGCCGGCTGCTGGCGCTGGGGGTCGGGACCGCGGCCGCGGCCCTCCTCGGGGCGGGCGGGGCGGTCGCCCAGGCACCGGCCCCCGGTCTCCAGTTCTTCCGCATCGCCACGGGGCCGATCGGCGCCACCTACTTCCCGGTCGGCGACCTGCTGGCCAAGGTGATCAGCGCGCCGCCCGGGGCCCGGCCCTGTGACCGCGGCGGAAGCTGCGGCGTGGCGGGCATGATCGCGGTCGCCCAGGCCAGCGGCGGCTCCGCCGACAACGTCGCGCTGATCCGCTCCAACGGCGTCGAGTCGGCCCTGGTCCAGGCCGACGTCGCCCATTGGGCGCTGACCGGCACCGGCCCCTTCGCCGGAAAGGGCCCGCTGGGCGACCTGCGCGCCATCGCGGCCCTCTATCTCGAGGCGGTTCACGTCGTCGTCCGGGCGGAGTCGCCCATCGCCACGATCGAGGATCTGCGCGGCCAGCGCCTCTCGCCGGGCGAGGAGGGATCGGGCACGCGGCTGACCGTCCGCGCGCTGCTGGGCGCCCACGGCCTCGGCGAGAGCGACGTCGCGATGATCCCGCTGCGCCTGACGGCGGCGGCCGAACGGCTCGCCGCCGGCACGATCGACGCCTTCGCCATGATCGGCGGCACGCCGGTCGGCATGATCGCCGAACTGGCCGAGCGGACGCCGATCCGCCTCGTGCCCGTCACCGCCCCGGTGGCGGACGGTCCCGCCCGCGGCCTGCCCGCCCTCTCCGGGACCACCGTGGCCGCCGGCACCTACGCCGGCGTGCCCGAGACGGCGGCCGTCGGGGTGGGGGCGCTCTGGCTGGTCGACGCCGACACGTCGGACGAGGTGGTCTACGGCATCACGCGGGCGCTCTGGCACCCCAACAGCCGAAAGGTCCTGGATGCGGGCCACCCGCGCGGCCGCAGCATCGTGCTGCCCACGGCGCTGACGGGGCTGACGGTTCCGCTGCATCCGGGCGCGCTCCGCTACTACCGCGACGTGGATCTGCCCGGGCTCGCCATGCTCGACGCGCAGACCGACCGCCCGACGCAATAGACCCGGCGCGGCCCGCCGCCGTCCCTTGCGTCGCCCTCGCTTGCGTCGCCCTCG
>JBIJED010000203.1:0-5672 GCA_044343785.1 Azospirillales bacterium
ACGCGGCCCGAGAGGCGCCCGCCGCTCACGTCGCCACCCGCCCGCCATCGATCAGGAGACCGATGCCGGTCACGAACGACGACTGGTCGGAGGCGAGATAGAGGACCGTCTCGGCGATCTCCTCGCCGGTTCCCATCCGGCCCATCGGCGTGATGGTCCGCCACTTCTCCTCGACCGCGTCGGGATCGGTCGCCAACGCCTTGTTCCGGCGGTTCATGTCGGTGTCGATGACGCCCGGGTTGATGGCGTTCACCCGGATGTTCCGGCGCGCGTACTCGATCGCCAGCACACGCGTCATCGACATGATCGCCCCCTTGGAGGAGGCGTAGGAGATGTTTCCGCCGACGTTCGCGAAGGCGCTGACCGAGGAATTGTTGACGATCGTGCCGCCGCCGTTGCGCAGCAGCGCCGGGATGGCATGCTTGCACCCGTAGAAGGTGCCCTTGAGGTTGATGCCGATCACCCGGTCGAACAGGTCCGCCGTCACCTCGTGCGACGGGGTCACCGGCTGCTCGATGCCGGCGTTGTTGAAGAGGGTGTCGAGCTTGCCGTAGGCGCGCTCGGCCGTGGCGACCAGGGCCGCCACCTGCGTCTCGTCGGAGACGTCGCAGCGCTGGTAGGTGAGGGCGCCGCCGGCCGCCGCGACCTCGGCCGCGAGCGCGGCGCCGGCCGCGTCGTCCACGTCGCCGACGACCACCTTGGCACCCTCGCGGGCGAACAGGACCGCCGTCGATCGGCCCATGCCGTTCGCCCCGCCCGTGACGATCGCCACCTTGTCCTTCAGCCGCACGCCAGCCCCCTCGATGCGTCGGGAGGGAAGCTAACCCGGTGTCTACTTGTAATACAATACCCCTCTGCTACAGTCCGGAGCGGAAGGCCGGACAGACGGGGAACCGCGACGCATGGGGCCGCTCGCCCAGGACGAAATCCTCCGCATCCGGGGTCTGGAGACGCAGTTCGCGACCGAGGACGGACCCGTCCGGTCGGTCGACGGCGTCGATCTCGTCATGCGCCGCGGCGAGACGCTGGCCATCGTGGGGGAGAGCGGGTCGGGCAAGTCCGTCTCCTGCCTCTCGCTGATGCGGCTGATCGAGCCGCCGGGCCGGATCGTGGCCGGGGAGATGTGGCTCAGGCGCAAGGACGGCAGCGTCGTCGACCTCGCGAGCCTGCCCGAGCGCACGATGCGCGACGTGCGCGGCAACGACGTCGCGATGATCTTCCAGGAGCCGATGACGAGCCTCAACCCGCTCTACACCGTCGGCGAGCAGATCGCCGAAACGGTGCGCGAGCACGCGCGCGTCGGCCGGGCGGTGAGCTGGGCCGCTGCGGTCGACGCCCTGCGCGCCGTCGGCATCGCCGATCCCGAGATGCGCGCGCACAACCACCCGCACGAGATGTCGGGCGGCATGCGCCAGCGGGTGATGATCGCCATGGCGCTCTCCTGTCGTCCCGCACTTTTGATCGCCGACGAGCCGACGACCGCGCTCGACGTGACCATCCAGGCCCAGATCCTCGACCTGATGCGGGGCCTGCGCGACGGCGATTCGCGCATGGGGATCGTCTTCGTCACCCACAACATGGGCGTGGTGGCGGAGATGGCGGACCGCGTCGTCGTCATGTACGGCGGGCGCGTGGTCGAGAGCGGCCCGGTGCGGGAGATCTTCGCGGCCCCCCGCCACCCCTACACGCGCGGCCTTCTCGACAGCATGCCGCGCGTGCGGCGCGGGGCGGACGGGCGGACGGAGCGGATCCCGCTGACCGCCATCCCCGGCAACGTGCCGAACCCGCTCGACCGGCCGCCGGGCTGCGCCTTCGCGCCGCGCTGCGCGCTCGCCGAGGACGGCTGCCGTACGGCCGTGCCCGCCCTCGTCGCCCTGTCCGAGACCCGCGAGACGCGCTGCCGGCGCTGGGAGGCGATGTGACCGCCACCGTCCTGCCCGAAGCGACCGACGCCGCGGCACCCCGGCGTCCCGCCCCGATCCTGGAGGTCGAGGGGCTGGTGAAGCATTTCGGGGGGGAGCGGCGTTTCCTCGCCCCGCCCAAGCCGACCATCCGCGCCATCGACGACGTCTCGTTCCGCATCCATCCCGGCGAGGTGGTGGGCCTCGTGGGCGAAAGCGGGTCGGGCAAGACGACGGTCGGTCGCACGGTGCTGCGCCTCACCAACCCGACGTCGGGGCGCATCCTGTTCGAGGGCGAGGACATCACGACGCTGTCGCGGGCGCGCATGCGGCCCTTCCGGCGTCGGATGCAGATCGTCTTCCAGGACCCGTTCGCCAGCCTGAACCCGCGGCTTCGGGTCTCGGACATCCTGGGCGAGGCCTACGCCATCCACGGCCACGTGCCGCCCTCGCGGCGCACGGACCGGACGGTGGAACTGCTGGAGACGGTCGGGCTCTCGGCCGACCATCTCGCGCGCTATCCGCACGAGTTCTCGGGCGGGCAGCGCCAGCGGCTCGTGATCGCCCGCGCGCTCGCGGTGGAGCCGACGTTCCTCGTCGCCGACGAGCCGGTCTCGGCGCTCGACGTGTCGATCCAGGCCCAGATCATCGGGCTGATGAGCCAGCTCCAGCGCGACTTCGGCCTCGCCATGCTGTTCATCTCCCACGACCTCAGCGTGGTCGAGTACGTCTGCGACCGGGTGATGGTGATGTATCTGGGGCAGGTGATGGAGGCGGGCCCCGTCGACCGCCTGTTCTCCGCCCCCCGCCATCCCTACACGATGGCGCTCCGGGCGGCGGCGCCGATCCCGGACCCGGAGGCGCCGCGGCGCCGCATGGTGCTCCAGGGCGACATCCCCAGCCCCGCGAACCCGCCGTCCGGCTGCGTCTTCCGCACCCGCTGCCCCTTCGCGATCGCCGACTGCGCCAAGGTGCGTCCGGCGCCGCGCGTGGTGGGGCCGGAGCACACGGTCGCCTGCATCCGGGACGACATCGGGTGAGGGAGGCCTCACCCCATCGCCATCATCCGGTCCACCGCCCGCAGCGCGAGCGCCTGGGCGGTCGCGGTGGGGTTGATCGCGGCGGCGGTGACGAACAGGCTCGCATCGGCGATCCAAAGGTTCGGGACGTCGTGACAGCGGCCCCAGCCGTCGGCGACCGACGTCTCCGGATCGTCGCCCATCCGCGCCGTCCCCATGATGTGGAACCCGGCCTCGGCCCTCAGCGGCGTGCGGAAGATCGCGCCGGCACCGGCGGCCGTCAGCACCTCCGCCGCGCGGTCCATGCCGAAATCGAGCGCCCGGCGGGAATTCTCGGACAGGCGGTAGATCCATTTCGGCGCCGGAAGCCCGTCGGCGTCGGCGAGCCGGTCGGACAGGAGGATCCGGTTCTCCGGGTCCGCCAGATCCTCGGCGCAGACGGTGAAGCCGGCCGTCCGGTCGAACCGCCTCTCGAAGTCCGCGTGGTGCCCCGCACCCCATGCCAGCCGCTCGCCCGTGACCGCACCCAGCGACAGGGCGACCGGCGGCGGCCCGCCGACCAGCTGCAGCTTGAGCTCGCGCACGAAGCCGCGCCCCGGGTCGGTGGCGTAGAACTGGAACGAGATGATGCCCGCCTTCTCGCCCGAGACCCAGGCGCCCATGCGCGCCTCGAACAGCCCGTCGACCCGGGCGTAGGGGTGGAGCATCAGGTTCCGCCCCACGAGACCCGACCGGTTCGCGAGGCCGCCGGGGAACCGGCCGGAGGCCGAGAGCAGGAGGAGGCGCGGCGTCCCCATGCCGTTCGCGGCGAGCACGAAGCGGTCGCCCCGCACCCGGACGGTGCCGGCGTCGGTGCGGCAGACGGCGGCGGTGATCCGGCCGGTGGCGTCGTGCTCCAGCCGCTCCACCCGGGCATGGGTGAGCACGCGGGCGCCCGCCGCGACCCCGTCGCGCATGTAGGCCACGTCGGCGCCCGCCCGCCGGCGGCTGACGCAGCCGATGTCGCACGGGCCGATGTGGGTGCATTGCGGGGCGCCCGGATCGCGCGCCCCGCGGCCGACCACGAGGTCGACCGGCCACCAGTGCCAGCCCAGCCCGTCGAACACGGCGGCGAACCGCCGGCCGGCGGCGCCCAGGGTGGGCAGCGTCATCGCGTCGCCGCCGTGGGGCGGGGAGGCGGGATCGCCCGGGAGCGCCGCCGTGCCCATCCGCGCCTCGTTCAGCGTGTACCAGGGGTCGAGGTCCGCGTAGGCGATCGGCCAGTCGTCGCCGACCCCGTCGAGCGTGCGGATGCGGAAGTCCTCCGGCCGGAACCGCGGCACGTGCGCCGACCAGTGCGTGGAAGTGCCGCCGATCCCGTTCGCCACCATCGGCCGGATCGGGCTCTCGGCGTCGTCGACCGGATAGTCCTCGGCCGCCCGGCGCACGTTGGGATTGGAATGCAGCGCGGTCGCCCGGCGAAGCTCCCAGTCGGGCCGGTCGCGGCCGACCGCGGCATGGTCGGGCCAGCCGCCGCGGTCGACGACGATGGTGCGCACGCCCCGCGTCGCGAGGCGCCATGCGACGGCCGCGCCCGTCGGGCCCGCGCCGATGATCACCGCCTCCGCGTCCAGGTCCGCCATAATCCCGTCTCCAGTCTTCGTCCGTCGCCCCCATGATGTGTAGCGGAAGACCAGCTGTAAAGAGGGGACAATGATCCCGAACGATGTTTTCGGTTCACTGATCGACGTCCTGATCCCCGGCGACGGCGCGCGGTGGCCTCCTGCATCCGGGGTGCTGTCCACTTGCGAGAGCCTGTTCACGGATTTGGGTGGCGCGGACCAAGACTGGCTGGCGCCCCTCGCTGCCGCGGTCGCGGCCCTGCCGCCCGCGGACCGGCCGGCCCGCATGACTGATGCGGAGGCGGCGGCGCCCGAGGCGTTCGGGCGGATGCTGGCCTCCCTCTACCGGTCCTACTACACGGCCCCGCCCGTCCGCGCCGTCGTCACGGCGGTGGCCGAGGCGGGGCCGCGCGAGCCTTCCCCCCTGATCGACCCGGGCCTCGTGGCCCGTGTCGTCGCAACCCGCGCCGGCGCCCGGCGCCTCTGAGACGGAGCGAAGCGATGACCGACACCGGCATCAGGATGTCGAGCCCCGACGGGGTCTGGCCGGCCCCGACCTACGAGCACGTCGCCGTCGCCGGCGATTTCGTCTTCGTCGCCGGGCAGGTCGCCCGGGATCCGCAGGGCAACTGGGTCGGCCTCGGCGACGCGGGCGCGCAGGCAGCACAGGTCTACCGCAACATCGGCCGCATCCTGGAGAGCGTGGGGGCCACGCCACGCGACGTGGTCAAGATCAACACGATCCTGACCGCACGCGAGAACAGCAAGGCGATCACCGAGGAACGGCTGAAGTTCTTCGGCGACCACAAGCCGCCCCACACCGGCATCGTGATCACCGGGCTCGGCAGCCCCGAGGTGCTGGTGGAGGTCGAGGTGATCGCCCATCTGCCCGCGGGCCGACGCAAATGAGCGTCCCCTTCTACGACCACGCCAAGCTCTACGCCCGCCGCAAGGCGGAGATCGACGGCGCCATCGCCCGCGTCCTCTCGTCGGGGCGGCTCGACTGGGGCGAGGAGGTTCCGGCCTTCGAGACGGCGTTCGCCGCCTGGGTCGGCGCCGCCCACGCCGTCACCGTCAACTCCGGCACCGCCGCCATCAAGGTGGCACTGATGGCGCTCGGCGTCGGGGCGGGGGACGAGGTGATCACGGTG